>CAJUBQ010000145.1 GCA_910584595.1 uncultured Eubacterium sp. | reverse complement strand
TGGCTCTGGCAGAGTTCTTCCATGTATCCTGCGAATACCTCTTAGGCGTACAGGACAAAAAATAAGCAGCAATCTGTTTTCACATCACAGACTGCTGCTTAAATTTTTGTTGAACCGATAGCCAATACCCCATACGGTCTGTATGTAAAGCGGCTTGCCCGGATTGTCCTCTATTTTTTTCCTTATATGGCGGATATGGCTCATGACAACATTGTAATTGCCAAAATATGGTTCCTGCCAGACAATATCATAGATCTGCTCTTTACTGAATATCCTGCCGGGATTCTGCGCCAATAAATACAATATTTCAAACTCTCTATTAGTAAGCACAACCTCCGTTTTCCCAACAATGACACTTTTTTGAATTACATTTATTTTCAATTTTCCTATCTGAATATCTTCTGCTTGCTGTGGAATAACATATCTTTCAAAATGCTTACAATTATCAACCGCTTGCAATATCCTCTGATATATATCATCCTCATCATCAGAAAAGGATAAGACCATGATTTTCCCCATTTCATCACCTACCCAATTAGCTAAACCGTTCATTAGCTATATGTCTGGTTTTTCGACAATTATTATACTTAATCGCTTAACGCTGATAATTTTCCTTTCCTGCATTTAAACTATTTAGGGGAGAAATCTTAATAACTATGTTCTGAATCTTTCATATTCAATCTATTCTATTTATTGTAAACAGGATATAAAAACATCAGCAGTGACAATCAATTATACCTCTCATTATTCCATATCGTACCCATAAGCATTTGCGAAATATAGGGTGTGACCTCTTTAATTGAAATATTCGTTGTATTTACGCAAAGGTCATAATTGTGTTTTCTGCCCCATGACTGCCCCGTAATAAAACCATAATATTCCGCTCTGCGTTTATCCACCTCAAGAATACGACGCTTCAATTCTTTTTCGGACATCTCTCTGTCCTGTTTCCCTTTCCTGCGGCAGCGTTCCGTTTTACTCTCCATATTAGCATACACAAAAATACGGTATGGGTTATAGTCAGAAAGAATGTAATCTGCACAGCGTCCAACTATCACACAGTCAGACTTTTCTGCCAATTCTTTTAAAAGATTACATTGTTCCTGAAAAACGATTGCTTTCTGCTTACCAAGTTCGTTACTTGATATTTGAAAAGTAACTCCTATGTTGATAGGAAAGGAAAATGCGGGCTTGCTTTCTATAATTTGCTGCACATAATCCTCCGCAAGTTTTGTCCGTCTGGCAATCTCAGAAATAATTTCCTGATCGTAGTACACACAACTAAGTTCTTCCGCAAGACGACGCCCCATTTCCCGCCCTCCACTGCCAAATTCACGACTAATAGTTACTATTTTGTTCATCTTTTTACCCCTTTCTACTAATGTTTTTCATTTATCCATAATTCTTCTGTCAGCTTATCAATAAGACCTATTTGATTCATTTCTGGTTTTTTCTGCAAGTACAAGGCAGATTGAACGGATAAGGCTGTATCTGCTGCATATAAAGCGACAAGTATCGTGCTTATAAGACTGGCAACTGCAACAGGTATTTCCAATATGGCGCTTTCAAATAGCGGGTGTAGAATTTTTATTTGTGCCACAGAAAACAACCCCCACCCAAAAGAGCAAAATGGACAAATATACCCATTCAAATTAAAACGGTTCCTGCTATAATCCCAATATCTTGCGTGGAATAGCTTCTGCATAACTATACCAGTACCATATTCCAAAGCGGTAGAACACGACATTCCGGCAAGAAAAATCATGGGTATGCTGTCCCGCACCGGCAAGGTAATCAAAAAAACAATAATTGCCCCAAATCCATAAATTGGGATAAGTGGACCATATAAGAATCCCCGGTTTATCCACTTTTTCTCGTATGCTGAAACATACAAACATTCCCAAATCCACCCTAGAAAACAATACAGAAAGAAAAACAGCAGCCATTGTGTTAATGAATATTGCATGAAATCGTTTCCTCCTTTGCGTATTTTCCCATTAAAATCTTCATATTCCGGATTGCATACAACAGTAGAGAAAGTATTATTGCAACAATACAACTTCCAATCAGTAAATTTGATAACTCTATCGGAATGTCATACCATACGAGATGAATCAATAGCATCCCATATAACATAGTAGTTGCAACTTTCCCATGCCACTGCGCTCCACATACCTGTTTTTCCCTCCATACAATCAATGCACCAGTAATTCCATTAAATACCTCTTTTAAAGCAAGTATCAGCAAAACCATACCCATATATGGATAGCGAAACAGAAGGCATAAAAGCATCGCTCCCTGTGTCATCTTATCCGCAATGGGATCAAGAACCTTACCCAATGCAGTAATCATTTGAAAACGCCTTGCAATAAATCCATCCGCAATATCAGTAACACCGGACAGCAGCAATACAGCCGCTGTCCACAAGAAACTCTGCCTAATACAATAAAGCCAAACAAAAAGCGGAATCAGGCAAATGCGAAAAAAAGACAACAAATTAGGAATTGTAAATATTTTTCTATTCTTTTTCATCTATATTGCCTCCTGTTAGCAGTCCGCTTACTAAATTTATAAAACGGATACTTTGTGGAATACCGCTATTAGAGTTTCTAATACCATTTTGTCATTGGAAGTTCATTGTTTACATCACTGGTAAAAATAATCTGATGAAGGTCAATAATTCCATTCATAAATGTTGCCGCACAAGAACATAAGAATAATTCCCACATACGGGCAAACCGTTCATCAAACATTTCCACAACTTCCCTACGGTGTTTCTGAAAGTTTTCATTCCAGCATAACAGCGTCTTATTGTAATGTCTGCGCAGACTTTCCACTCCTACAGTGTAAAACCTCATATCTCCCGCTATTTGTAGAATCTCACGCAGACTCGGAACAACCCCGCCGGGGAAAATATATTTTTTTATCCATGCATCCCCCGGATACTCTTTTAAAGCACTGATAAAATGAAGCAAAAAGATACCTCCCGGCTTCAATACCGACTTCACGCATCTCATATATTCTTCATATTTTCCTCTGCCAACGTGTTCTACCATTCCAACGCTTACTACCCGGTCAAAAGGCTGCCCATATCTTGGCAGTTCCCGATAATCCATCAGTTTAACTTCAAGAAGATGTTCCAGATGTTCTTCTTTTATCCTGCGTTGAAACTCCTTATACTGCTCGTTACTTAGCGTAATCCCCAAACCATGTACGCCATATCTCTTTGCGGCTTCTATTAAAAGGAAACCCCAACCACAGCCAATATCAAGCAAATACATATCTTCTTTCAGATTGAGCTTCCTCAAAATATAGTCTACTTTCCCTGCCTGTGCCTGTTCCAGTGTGTCACTATCATTTTGAAAGTAGCCACAGGAATAGCTCATTGAATCATCCAGCCAGAGTTTATAAAAATCATTGCCAATATCATAATGGCTTTGTACCTCTTTCTGCTGGTTTTTCCTGCTCATAGGTGTAAATATCAACTTTTTCAGTGCTTTTTCATCGGTAGAAAACTTACCCATCTGCCCCAGAAAATGATTTAGTGCATGATACAGATCCCCTTCTACCTCCAAATCTCCATTCATGTATGCTTCTCCAAGCGCAAGGGAAGTGCTTGTAATGAGCGAGTGCATGGAAACCTGCTTTTTGAAATTCACAACAAATTCCGGTTTCCCTTCCCCGATTTTATATTCATCCTGACCAATCTTCACACAAAACGGATACTGGTCAAAGTTACCTAAAAACGACGTTAAAACATTATCCGACATCTTTATTTCATCCTTTCTCTGATTAAAACATTGTTATCTTTCACAGCGACAATTCCCGCTTATCTACACGCTGTTTTAAAACTAAAGCTAAAATGGCGGATAAAATTCTTGCAAAAACCGTACTCCACCAAATCATAATCTGTCCGCCAAACAAAGGTGGTAAAATAATCATCAGCACCAGCATAAACAGCGGCTCTATGAATGTCAGGATATAAGAATATGCACTCTTTTCCGTTGCATAAAAACTTGCTGTTGTAATGCGAAGAATCGCAACAAACGGTACAGAAACCAGAAAAACAGGCATGATTCTTGAAATCTCAGCATTTACCTCACTTGATGCTCCAAATAATACTCCAAGGCTTCCCTTAGTCACATACATAATGATGCAGCCAACAACAGACAAAGCAAATGCGAATCCAAAAGCTAATTTTCGTACATATTTCAAATCACTCCAATTTTTTTCACCATAGCACTGGCTGATCAGCGGCTGGCTTCCGTCACCAACGCCCTGTAAAATCAGATAAATAATACAGATGACATACGCAATACACGCATATGTGGCGATTGCAGGCTCTCCACCATAAGAAACTGAAAAACGGTTAATAATAATCAAAGAGATATTAGGCGACATCGCAAGCCCAAAAGGAGCGATCCCAATTTTAATTACGGAAGCCGATACCGCCCCCATTTTTGACAGAGGAATACTAAGTGTAAACTGCTTTTTCCTCAATAAATAAACCAACGCAATCAACATGGTAACACCCTGTCCGATAATGGTAGCCCATGCCGCACCTGCAACCCCCTGTTCCAGCACCCATACAAACACATAATCCAAAATGATGTTTGTAATAAATCCTGCAATCATGGAAACCATTGCATAAAAAGATCCGCCATTATTACGGATAAAAGGAACCAGCCCCGTACCGATTACCTGCAGAGCTGCTCCTATGGCAATCACAGCAATATATTCTTCTCCTAAAGAAAGAAGCTGCCCGCTTGCCCCTAACAGCCTTAAAAGAGGGCTATTCAAAAAGAAAATTGAAACTGTCAGTATAATGCTCGAAATAATCAGGAGCCATATTGCGCCTGCTGTAAACTCTTTTGCCTCGGCATCTTTCTTTTCTGCCTTATTGATTGAATAGTAAATTGCGCCGCCCATACCGATTCCGGTTCCCAACGCCTGAATGACAGCCACTATCGGATAAGCAATATTTACGGCAGAAAGTCCCAGATCACCGATACTGTTTCCGACAAAAAATCCATCTACAATCGTATAAATCCCTGACAGTGCAAAGGATAATACAGAAGGTATCACATATTTAAAGAAAGTTTTTACATCACGCATTTGTTTTACTGCTCCTTCCTGCCTCTTTTCTAAAAAGCTGCTTTGCTGCAGCCTGCTTTTGCTCCGTCCATTTTCGATTCAGATATTTCTTCATTCTTACCTCCCGCTTCGCTAAAAAACGTGACAAACATAGTCATATTTTCATTCAACTGCTCCATACGTCTGGTTCCCATTTCCTCCGATACAAACAGTTCTACTTTCCGCAGCTTAGAGATAATTGCATCTGCATATTCTTTCCCCTTTGCTGTAAAGTGGATTAATTTGTTCCTCTCATCCTCTGGCATAGGAAGCAGTTCAACAAACCCTTTCCTTTCATAATCTTTCAAAACAGCATTGACCGTCTGTTTTGGTATTCTCCATCTCAGACTGATTTTCTTCTGTGTACAATCTTCCATCCCTTCGTGAATGGCAGACAATACTAACAGACTATTGACAGAAACTCCATGCGCCTTTGCCCAATCTTCGTACACATAGTTAAACTCCTGCCAGACAGAGTAGTATTTGTTTATCTGTTCCAGATAAGAAACGATATTACTTATCATTGTATCCCTCCTTTATTTTAGTCCGCACATGTACTATATTCAGTATAGTCCGTACATATACTAAATGTCAAGAAAAAAATAATTTTTTTATAGCACCTCAAATATAATCCCATAAAAAAAGGTATCAAAGAAACTCACCTTGATACCTTCCAGACATAATTATGACGCAATTATAATGCTTTTAAACTTCTTTCTCCATTTCTTTCTCTAGCAGCGTATTATACAATGTTATATTGTCCACCATTTGCTGCGCCCTGTCATTCCCCATAATCTGGAGCACTCGTCGTTCCATTTCACGCAATGACGCTAAAAGATTGTTAGAATACGCAATACCTTTATCTGTTAATGCAACCTGTTTTTCCCGGCGATCCTCACATCCGGGAGCAAGCTCAATATATCCGTCTTCCTTTAAAGATCGGACTACACTGTTGACCGTCTGCTTTGTCAATCCGGTACAAATACAGATTTTCTTTTGTGTCATTGCCTTTTGTCCTTCCAAAGCATACAATACAAACAGCAGATAATAATTGATACCTTTTGAAGCTGCCCAAGAGCTATATATTCCGTTTGCCTGTCCCCATACTCCCCATAATTTCTGTTCATCCGTAGGCATATTACCCCTCCTTCATCATAATAATTCTTATTATAGTATTTATACATACTTTTATCAAGACTTTATTCAGGAAGAACAGAAGTAGATACCACTCACTTAGTCCCTCAAACTTTTTAATGCCCAAAGTATAATAAGCCCCAATAATCTTCCCATATTTTCTCCTTTCCGAATCTACTTGAGTTCTAAACGCTTATTTCTAACCAAATGGATTCCTGCTAAATCCTACTTTTTCGTGTCATCAATAAAAAACCATTCACAAAACCTTTTCTGCATAACCTCATCCGGATATGTATTGTCAATCATCTGTTCTATTCGATTGCACGCTGGTATCCCCCTGTGCCTGCTGCTCCATCTGATAAGGCACATTGAGGTTGCGATTATATCGGCAACTAATAATACAGATAACCCTATACATGCTATTTTCCAACCTTCTCCCTTCATTTTCCCCAAAATATTTTCGATTGTTGGCAACAATAAGCTAAATACAATTCCTAATATTCCCCACAAAATTGTCATTTTCAGATTGACATGCCCTTTAACATTCATAAACGTCCCACTGTAATCCCAGGCTCTCATATAAAGACCATATTCCAACACAAGTCCGGCTATCAATTCAACGACTGTGCCAATAAATGAAAATGTTATAAACTTCACAATCCAAAAATGCGTTTTCAAAAAAATCGCACCGAGATAACATCCCACTGCGCCGACTCCATAAATTCCACACAACGGTTCCCAAATAAAATTAACATGGCTTTCCCAATGTCCTTGCTTCACCAGACACCAAAAGCCTTCCAGCACAAGCCCAATCAAACTTCCCGCCAAAAATAACCAATATACTTTCTGATAAGTAATATTGCCGTTCTTTTCCATACTTACTCCATTCAAAATTGCATATGGCATGTTTCTTCTTTTGATTATAAATATGCCAAGCCTTACTGAATCCTTTTTGTCCCTTTTTGTTTACAGTTGCAAATCCTTTTTTTGAAACCACACAATCCCAATTACATATAACATTACTGAAATGATTCCCATCGCTAAAAATTCTTCTCTGTATCCACTATCTGAGAGTATATTTCTTGTGTTAAACAATGTGTTCAACGTAATGTATCTTAAAAAATCCAAATCATCCGACAATTTTATAAACATACTTATCACAAAAAAGTACAACGGTATTCCTGCCCCAAAAATCAAAGAATATTTTGAGCTGTTAAATATACAGGAAGAACAGAAACAGATGCCGCTAATCACCAGATGATAGAGTAAAACACCTATATTCAGCATTAAAAATATTTTTATATCAAGTGCATCCGGCTGAACAATATGAGAGGTTATAATCCCAACAACAGATACAACACCCCACATAACCGCTAACGATACGATAAAATACACTGCACTTGAAACAGTAATCTGAAAGCGTGTTGTTGGCGTGGATAAAAAACCTGCCATATTTCCTTTGTCAATTTTTTCTGCAATCAACCGATTTCCAACTATAATGGAATATACCATAGGAAAAATAATAGCCATTAGTGCATAGAAAGAATTTGACATAAAGCCAATCAATGTTCCGTTCCCGGTCAAAATATTTTTCAAAGCTGTTTCACTCATTGCAGACTGCAAATCCGTCATTGTTTCTGGTGTAAATACATTTGTCATGGCAACAATGAACGCACATAAAACAAGCGTAAAAACACACAGAAATTTGAAATTTGACTTTATAGTCTGTTTAAAATAAGGAAAACTAAACATTTTCTTTACCTCCGTAAAATTTCATAAAATATTCCTCCAGCGTATGCTTTTCTTCCTTCAAGAAACGGATATTGCATCGTGACAATACAGAAATCAGACGATTAATGTCCTTGTCAGCAATCGAAACAATCATCTGGTCTGGCTGCTCCTTAAATTCCGCATCCGGATACAACTGTTTTGCATACTCCAAACCGGAAGGTTCAGAAAACTCAACCTTATAAGTTTTTAATTGGGAATGCCGCATCTCATCAACCGTAATCTCCTGTATCAGCTTTCCGTTCCGGATCATGCCTACCTTGTCACAGGTCTTTTCAACTTCATCAAAAATATGAGATGATAATAATATCGTTTTTCCTTTTTTCTTTTCTTCTCTAATCATCTCAATGAAAATATTTTGCATCAATGGATCTAAACCACTGGTTGGTTCATCTAAAAGTAAAATTTCTGGATCGTGCATAAAAGCAGATACAATACCGATTTTCTGCTTCATCCCTTTTGACATTTTTTTAATCTTCATGTCAGGATTCAGTTCAAATTGTTTCAACAGCTTTTCGGCATAAGAAAAATTTCGTGTGCCACGCATTTTTGCAATCAATCTCAAATACGAGATTCCGGTCATATCATCAGGAAAAGCTATTTCTCCCGGAAGATACCCCACTTTTTTCTGGATTTTTTTCTGTTCGCTCCAACACCTCATGTTTTCTATACACACAGTACCGGACTGCGGCTTGCTAAACCCCATTAAATGCCGCATAGTAGTAGATTTTCCCGCCCCGTTGGGACCTAAGTATCCATATACTTCTCCACGCTTGATAGAAAGCGTAACATTAAATACACCTTTGCCCATTCCATAATCTTTTGTGAAGTGCTTTATATCAATCACATGTTCTCCCGTTTTCATTTTCCTTCTCCCGTCCTCTATCCAACCCACGTTTTTTAGTCTTATTACATACTATTTTAGTATTTTTACATACTCTTGTCAAGAAAATTATCATATACAGTAGATACTTTTGCATTTTAAGTTCAAAAGAGCGACACACCCTCCGGGAGTGTCGTGGGTAGAATAGCAAGCACTGCCCATGTCCGG
>CAJUBQ010000144.1:9162-9248 GCA_910584595.1 uncultured Eubacterium sp. | reverse complement strand
CATTTTTTATTTTGCATGCTTTTCCCTATTCTGCATTTTTTATTTTGCATGCTTTCTCTATTCTGCATTTTTTATTTTGCATGCTT
>CAJUBQ010000144.1:0-9062 GCA_910584595.1 uncultured Eubacterium sp. | reverse complement strand
TTCCCTATTCTGCATTTTTTATTTTGCATGCTTTTCTCTATTCTGCATTTTTATTCTGCATACTTTTCTCTATCCTGCATTTTTTATCATACATTCTCTTTTTATACATTCATTTTCGCGCATTCTCCCGCCGGCGCGAATTTCCTGCGGACTCAGTTAATGATAACCCTGCCGTCTGAAACAGTCACTTTGCTGTTTGCGATCAGATCCACAGCCTTTGGCAGAATTTTCCATTCCGCTTCTTCCATTACCCGCTGCTGCAGCAGTTCTGGCGTATCGCCTTGTTTTACTTCCACTGCCTTTTGCAGAATAATCGGCCCGGTATCCGTACCTTCATCTACAAAATGCACCGTGGCGCCAGTTACCTTTACCCCTCTTTTGAGCGCTTCTTCATGTACTTTCAGTCCATAATATCCGGCTCCGCAAAAAGACGGAATGAGCGACGGATGAATATTTATCATGCGGTTTTTATATTTTTGTATGAGTATTTCCGGCAAAATGACGAGATATCCGGCCAATACAACGAGGTCAATCTGTTCTTTTTCCAACGTCTGTATCAGCGCCCTGCCGAAAGCATCCCTATCAGCATAATCTTTTGGCGATATACAACAGTTTTTAATCTCATGTTTTTTCGCCCGTTCCAGTGCATAGGCGTCTTTTTTATTGCTAATCACAAGCGCTATCTGCGCATTTTGAATGCCGCCTGCCATAACTGCCTGAATCAACGCCTGCAGATTCGTCCCACCACCGGACACCATTACCGCCAGTCTTAACATAACGTAACTCCTTTATCTCCTTCTACCATTTCACCTATCGTATAAGCTTCCACACCCGCTTCTTTCGCCGCTTCTATCGTCTTTTCCGCCTGCGACGCATCCACTGCGAGCGCCATGCCAATTCCCATATTAAATGTGTTGTACATCATCTGCTCTGTTACATTTCCTTTTTCCGCCATCAGACGAAAAATCTCCGGCACCTGATAACTGTCCTTTTGAATCACGGCACGAATGCCATCGGTAAGCATACGCGGCACATTTTCATAAAAACCTCCGCCGGTAATATGGCTGCACGCTTTGATCGTCACGCCCGCTTCTTTGATCTGTCTTAATGTACGCACATAAATCCTTGTCGGCGTTAAAAGCGTCTCGCCCAATGTCTGTCCAAGCTGCGGATAGTACGTATCCAGCGCTTTTTTATTATCTGCATTTTTTTCCTGATTTAAATCAAAAATCTGGCGGACAAGTGAAAACCCATTGGAATGTACTCCGGAAGACGCCAGACCAATCAGCACATCCCCTTTTTTCAAATCACTGCCCGTCACAATATCTTTCTCATCGACAGCCCCTACCGCAAATCCGGCAAGATCATATTCATCCGGCGGATAAAATCCCGGCATTTCTGCAGTCTCACCGCCAATTAACGCCGCCCCCGACTGTCTGCATCCTTCTGCAACGCCGCTTACAATTGCTTCTATTTTGTCCGGATAATTTTTTCCACATGCAATATAATCCAGGAAAAATAATGGCTCACCGCCTGCACATGCAATATCGTTGACACACATCGCCACACAGTCGATACCGACCGTATCATGCTTGTCCATTAAAAAAGCCAGTTTTAATTTTGTGCCAACACCATCCGTTCCGGATACAAGCGTAGGCTTTTCCATATGTTTCAGCGCTTCTATGGAAAAAGCTCCGGAAAAACCGCCCAGATTCGTCAGTACCTCCGGCCGCATCGTACTTTGTACGTGTTTTTTCATTAACTCTACGGATTTGTATCCCGCTTCAATATCAACTCCAGCATTTTTGTAATCCATGTTTTTTCCTCCTGTTTTTTGTATGCGCATCGCAATCCAGCCAATCACATGAACTGCGGCGCAGCCGCGTATCTGCCTTTAGACATAATGCCACATCTTTGAAAAAATTTCAAGGATACTTCTTACTTTTCTGCTTCCTGCACTGTCTTTTTCAGATATCGAATGACTTCTACCGGATATTTGCCAACAGCGGTTTCATTTGTAACCATAACGGCTCCGGCCCCGTCAGCAACCGCATGATAAATATCCGATACCTCAGCCCTCGTAGGATAAGGATGCTGCACCATCGAAGCCAGCAGCTGCGTAACGACCAAAAACGGCTTGGATGCTTCTTTGCAGATGTCCGAGATCTTTTTTTGGGCAGCAGGAAGCTCCCACAAAGGCATATCATTTCCAAGATCTCCTCTGGCAATGACAATCATATCCGCATTCGGCATAATATCCCGCATCTGGCGCATTCCCTCACGATTTTCAATCTTTGCAAAAATACGAATGTCATTCATCCCATGTTCCCAAAGCACACTTTTTACCTCGGAAAGCTGCGTTCCTTTTGTCACAAACGGCTGCATTAACGCTGTCACTCCATAATCTTTTGCCAGCCGGATATTTTCCCTGTCCTGCTCTGTAAGTACAGGCCCCGGTATCTGCTTATCTGCAACTTTCAGACTCTTTCTCTCCTGCAAAATACCTCCGCGCAGCACACAAGCTGCAATTTGAGGCTTCACCGAAGTAACAACCAGCTCAAGCTTTCCATCATCCAACAAAATATGGTCCCCTGCTTCCAGGACAGACAATACACTGTCTGCTACCGGAATCGCGCCTGCATCCGGCTTTGCCGCTGACTGCTCTGTAAGCGTCCGTTCTTCGGATTCCTTTAACTGCAGCGGTTCACACAGTTCTCCAATCCGTATTTCAGGTCCTTGCATGTCTATCAGAAGTTCCGGCCTGACACCTGCACGCTGCGCCGCCTGATGAAAATATTGTATAAGCGGTTCACTCTCTCTTAGATTTGTATGCGACAAATTCAAACGCATACCGGTCATTCCTTCCAAAAACATTTTTTCTAAAATATCTGCCTGTGCACAGGCAGGCCCTAATGTACCAAAAATTTCTGTCATTATATACCACCGTTTTCTTTGTTCTAAAACACTATCTTATAGCATCTTCCATTTAAATATGAATATTTTACATTATTTCCCAGGGAAAAACAAGCATAGGGAAAAACTATAGAAAATCAAATAACCCATTTAAATTGGCATGGTTGATTTGATAATTATTGGCTATTTTAATCAAGACAGATATGGAGTACATTGTGAGAGTAAAAAATAAAAAAAGAAAAGAGGTCTCATTATGAATTCTAATCTGAAAAAATTAGTTACGGCCGCGTTGTTTGCCGCGCTTGCCTGTGTTGCTACAATGTCTATACGTATTCCAACGCCTGGAACAAACGGATACATTCATCCGGGGGATGCAATCGTAATCCTCTCCGGTGTGTTCCTTGGGCCGGTTTGGGGACTGCTGGCGGCCGGCATTGGTTCTGCGATGGCAGATCTGATCGGCGGATATTTTTTGTATGTGCCGATTACATTTGTGATAAAGGGAACGGTTGCATTTGTGGCAGGAGCTATTTATCAAAAAGTTGGCAGATCAGCAAAAAGCTGTTATGTATCTGTGATACTTGGCGGTATTTCTGACATCGTATTCGTAGCTGGAGGATATTTTCTGTGCGAATTTTTCATCTATGGTCCCGGCGCAGCAGCAAGCGTACCAGCCAATGTGATTCAAGGAATCAGCGGGCTGGCAATCAGTGTATTACTGTATCCGATTTTGCAAAAAGTACCGGATATTCGCCAGTCCGGAAGAAAAATCGCGCAGTAACTTAAAGGTTGACAGCGTTAGCCGAAAGAGGTATGATTTACCCCAGCACAAAGGAAACGGAGGATAGATCATAAATGGAAATGGATATGCAAATGGAATTTCTAAGGAAACTGCCGGCTCCGATGGAGCTAAAAGAACAGTTTCCTGCCGGCAGACAAGTAACCGACAAAAAGGCAGAACGGGATAAGGAGATTCGCAGCATTTTTGAAGGAAAAGACAGCAGGCTGCTTTTAATTATCGGACCATGTTCGGCAGATCATGAGGATGCGGTCATTGACTATATTTTAAGGCTGCGTAAAGTGCAGGACCAAGTTGCGGACAAAATTTTTATGATCCCGCGAATTTATACGAATAAACCAAGGACGGTCGGCGTTGGCTACAAAGGAATGCTGCATCAGCCGGATCCGGAGAAAAAGGCGGATATGTTAAAAGGAATCATTGCAATTCGCCAGATGCATATACGTGCGATACAAGAGACCGGTTTTACCTGTGCAGATGAAATGCTCTATCCGGAAAATCACAGATATTTGTCCGACCTGCTTTCTTATGTAGCAGTTGGCGCCCGTTCCGTAGAAAATCAGCAGCACAGGCTGACGGCCAGCGGCGTAGGCATTCCGGTTGGAATGAAAAACCCGACAGGAGGCGATCTCAGCGTTATGATGAACGCGATCATTGCAGCGCAGTGCAGCCATACTTATATTTACCGCGGATGGGAAGTAAAGACGGGAGGAAATCCTTATACACATGTGATTTTACGTGGTTATGTAGATAAATTTGGACGTAATATGCCAAATTACCATTACGAAGATTTGCAGCATGTCATTGAGCTGTATGGAGAGAAAGAACTTTCCAATCCGGCCGTCATTATTGACACGAACCATTCAAATTCCGGGAAAAATTTTTTGGAACAGATACGGATCAGCAAAGATATTATGCACAGCTGTAAAGTATCTGCAGATATCCGGAAGCTTGTCAAGGGACTTATGATCGAAAGCTATATCGAAGACGGCTCACAGACAGTCAGCGGACATTGTTATGGAAAGTCCATAACAGACCCATGTCTTGGATGGGAAAAGACAGAGAAATTGATTTATGAATTAGCGGAACTCTGGTAATCCGAAGACTTTGCAGTAAGGCAACGCTCTTGGCTGCAAAGTCTTTTTGTTTTTCTTTCGTTCATTATTCTTCCAGTTGTTTTTCTTTGCTTCTTTTTTCTTTGCTTCTTTTTTCTTTGCTTCTTTTTTCTTTGCTTCTTTTTTCTTTACTTCGTTTTTCTTTGCTTCTTTTTTCTTTACTTCGTTTTTGCATTTTCCGCAAATGTTGTTGTAACAAGCTTTTCATATGGCGCACGTTTTGTAATCACTTCGGCATCTTCCAGTATATTTAGCAGCAAATCAAAGCTTTCCTTTGAAAATACAAGATCATCTTTCCACGTATCCTGTTCATGATAACGATCCACAATCATCGTAAGCGTTTCCAAATCTGTTTCTGAAAATTGATTTTTTATGGCATCTGCAATTTCTTCACCGGAATGCGACGTAACATAGTCCATGCCTTTTTGCAGTGCGTTTGTGAACGACTGAATCAGGTCTTTGTGATTGTCCAGATAGCTTTGTTTTGCGCTAAAAGCAGTATACGGCACGTAGCCGGATTCCACGCCAACCGAACTTACGACAAATCCGTCTCCAGCTTGTTCCAATGCTGTTGCAGATGGTTCAAATTCTACGGTATAGGCGCCTTTTCCGCCAGAAAAAGCGGCAGCAGTAGAGCCAAAATCAATACTCTGGTCAATTTTCACTTCGGATGGCTGGATACCGTTTTTCTTTAATACGTATTCAAATACCATTTCCGGCATACCGCCAGTCTGCCCTAGCATAATGAACATATTTTCCACATCATGCAATTTCTCCCTGGAAGCCACGATTTTGTATGGATCATGGCAGATTCCCGTCTTTTCCACCAGCCCCAGGTCCAGCAGGCGCTCCATGTAGGCAGCAAACTTCTTCTTGTGCATGGGATAGCCCATAGCTTTCAGGCTCTCCGCCAGGAATTTTACAGAAGTAAAACCTGTCTCGTCTTTTTCCAGAAGCCGGATTGCCTCAATCATCATGGTCAGCTTCAGATTTTCCTTGTCAGCTTTGAAATCGTAAGCCGCCAGATTGCCGAGACCATGTTTCAAATAAATGTCAACATTTCCGTCTTTGTCTACAATGATTTTTTCTACCAGAACCTCAATGTCCGTCCGGGTCAGACTTTTTTGCTCTAACACTTCATTTAAAATATCCATTGCGGTATGCAGATCAGGCTTGATTGCCACAGCGGGGATATGAGGCTCCTTCGTCAAATCTTGCAGCGTTTTTTCAATAGCAGAGATACGCTCCATTTTTTCAGTCTGTAGAGAGGCGTATGTTTCATTGATAATTTCAGACATTCCCGGATTCATCGTGAGTTCCTTTACCTTTTGGGTAATCAGTGTTTTCAGTTCTTTCTTGATTCTTTCCAGTTCGTTTTCCAGTCTCCTCTGGCCGTCGTCAGCGGAGTAAGTGGGTGCCTTTAAATTTGACAAGTCAAAGTTCTGTATGATGTCTGCCAGAGAGTCACGGCAAAGAGTGAGATATTTCATCAAAACGTCCATCAGTATATCTTCTGTCACCTGATGAGCATGTTTACAAAACTGTTTTCCTTTTTTATTGTAGGTGCCGCACACATAATATTTTCCGCGATTCGGGCGATTGATTGCGGTCAGCTTCATTCCGCAGTCCTTGCAGTACAGACATCCGGAAAAGAGATTGACATGTTTTCTCTGGCCCCGGTACTGGCTGTGATGGCGGCTGTCTTTCACCTCAAAGAGAAGTTTCATGGTATCGTCATCAAATATTTTTGGGTGGTGGTCAATGAAAACATATTGCTGATCTTTGGAAATCTTTTTGTCTTTGCCGTTGATAGTCATTCTCTCTCTTTTGTGAGTCCGGAGTATGCCGTTATGATAATCGTTAAAAAGCGTATCCTTCACCATGCCATAACTCCACATATAGGCAACTTTCCTGTGATAGGGAAGGCACAAAGCCTCGTAGCGTTCCTTTTGCAGCATGGTAGGCGTGGGGACGCCCCGATCTGAAAGTATTTCTGCAATCTTTCGTATGCCGTTCCCTTCCAGATAAAGGTCTTTTTCAAGGTTCAGGATAGCGGCGGCTTCTTCATCAATGAGAACCATCTGCTTGTTCAGCGGGTGCCGCATGTAACCGAATGGAGGGACACATTTTAAGGTGCCGTTTTCCTGCTCCATTTTCTTGATTCGTTTTACCTTACGGCTTGTGTTCTTCACATGGCGTTCATTATCCCATGTTTTGATTCCGATAATATCATCATCAGAATAGAGGGAATCATAATTGTCATCAATCAAGATGACACGCTTTCCCTGTTCTTCCATTTCTTCGAGAAAAAGCAGTACCTTTGCATTATGCCGTCCGATTCGCGAAAGGTCTTTCGCCACAATTACATCTATGGAACCGAGATTGGCCATCATGTTCTGAAACTGAGGACGGTTGAAGGAATAACCGGAAATGCCGTCGTCCTCGTAGATGTGGCGTACAATCATGTTGTTTTCTTCCGCGTATTTTTGGATAATCAATTTCTGGTTTTCGATAGAGGAATAATTTCTCTTGTTATCGTCTCTGGAGAGGCGAACATAGCCGTCTATCATTGTAGGAGTATGGACTGCTGTCATCATAAAAATCGTCCTCCTTATCTTGCTTTCTACCTATATTTTACCATATAGTCAGGATAACACAATGTTATCGGCGGTCAGTGAAAATGATTGCGAACCACATCCCGCAATCCATTTTCCATTGCCTGACTGCCTTCTATGACAGTAACGACCAGATACCCCCGTCTGCTAAGAGCTTCCTTTTTCCTTGCGATTTCAGAACTGTCAGAATCCTTTTTTTGAAGTAAATAGCAAACTTCCTTTTGCTTTCCTATGACAATCACCTCAAATATTTGCTTCTTTCTATTGTATGAAAAGTCAGGCTTATCCTATCAATAAAACAGCTTTCTTCATACTAAATGACCTGAAATTCCTCCTTCCAGACTTCGGGCCAGATTGGCCCGAAGCAATAAAAAACCGCCAGCGTCAGCCAGCGGTTCCATTGTTACTATATTTTATTTTATCCTTCGTTGTCGTTCTGCAGCAGATCAGGAAACAGAATCCGAAGATAATCCCGTCTGCCGTAGAGAACACGGTCAATGTACACGTCCTGCCCATTCACACGGTAAAATCTATGTTATTTCCACTGGTGAGAAAACGGTAATCGCTTTCTATATCTGTCACAGAGGACAGCGGAGCGCCGATTTTTGAAAACTTTCCAATTCATCAAAAGTAAGCCTTGACATATCCTTAGTTACCACAATGTCAATCTTGCCCTGTTTGCAGTCGGCTAACATTCTCTGGAAGTCCAATCTGTCCATCTATTAACCGGAATACCCATCATCTATGTAAACGCTGTCTTTGATACAATTCGATTTTGCCTTTGTATCAACTGATTCTATTCTTAACGCTGAGTTTTCTTTTAACGTTTGCTGCCTGCGGAACGTCCGGCTCAAATTTTGCTTCTGACAACCTGATTTCTATTACTGATTCTGTGACAGAGGTTGAGATTACGCACATAATCAGCGGCACTGAGTCGCAATGGACCGTAAATGGTGATGAGCTGGACACTTTGAAGAATTGGATTTTAGGATTGAATTACAGTATGGTTCAGTTTAAAGAAGGGCACTCTCCCGGCGACGAGGATGGCGGAGAAGCATATCGTTTCGATATGACAGGTGCAGACCATCCGGGCTTTTCTTACGTCATCAACGGACCAGACAGATGCTATCTTTTGATGGATGGAAACTGGTATTCGGTTTCCAATCCATCTAATCCCCCATAACAGAACCTCAATGGGAGGATCTGACCATTGAAAAGGTTAAATGGCTGGCAAAAAAAAGGTGATGCACTGTCATGGAGTGATTTTGAACCATATCGCCATACAGACATCGGTTCGGGACTATATATCTACTTCTACGAAATAGACGAAAAATATTGCCTTGTGATTGGCGGCGGAGATCTACAGGCCGCTCCCCTATATATCCGGCTGGTTTTGAAACCATACGACCATGAGTTTTTAGATGATAAAGCATATATTGAAATACGAACAGAAAATGTGGATGATTTTATAAACAGACAAAATAATTAAATTCCAGTTTGCCATTCAAACTCCCCCATTGCCGCATTTCTTTCCGGCTCTGGAGGAGTTGTGCTTTCAAGCCTTAATTTCCATCCCGTTCCTGAAAGTAAAACGGATATCTTCCCTGCTGTATACCGTGG
>CAJUBQ010000143.1 GCA_910584595.1 uncultured Eubacterium sp. | reverse complement strand
CGACCTTGCCACGGAATATGAATACCGGCATGAGGGCGTGAACGACTATATCACCGCCCCGGTAAATATCCCGGAGCTGATCCGGCGGGTTCTGTTCTTTGTGGAGTAACTGAAAAATTTTATGGAGGTGAATACCATACTGGTGTGTGTGAGATTGCGTAGAGAAAGATTATCTTTGCATAAATTCAATGTAGCGTTTAGCATTTCAACGGAGCGTTTCTTGAATACAGTGTTTTTTGTGATATTGTAAAAGCAGATAGAAAGAAGGTGAAAATATTGAACGCTCAAAAAACAGGCAGTTTAATTGCTACTATCAGGAAAGAACAAAATCGTACTCAGCAGGATTTGGCAAATGAATTAGGTGTATCAAGTGCAGCTATTTCAAAATGGGAACGAGGCATCGGATTTCCAGATGTATCTCTTATTGAGCCATTAGCTACATCCTTGGGGATTACCATAGCAGAATTATTCAAGGGTGAAAAGGCAGAAAATAATGTTGATCACGAGTATGAGAGTTTATTATCAGATGTTGTGAAAGTATCTGCTAATGAAATAAGCAAGAAGAAAAAAATAACAAATTGGATTATCGCTATTACCGTGGCTATTCTTTATTTGCTGATTTCTGTAATATCACACAGGTGGGAAATAACTTGGGTAGTTTGGATTGTATATTGTTTTTATCGTATTTTTACTGAATACATTTATAAAAAATATTAGTATCAGATAGTGGATGCGAAGTTCCTTTTCGGAGAGGTAATCTTACAGGAGGGACTGGTACCTCTTTATGGTCTGGTTACAATCGTGTTATTTTTTGCAATCTTCCTGACCTATTTTGGTGCAAAAATGTTTTTGTTCAAACGGGTTATTTTTCGACCGGAAATGAGATAAATGATATATTTTTGTAAAATGCTTTTGTGGAGGTGATGTGATGGGACATTAGCTGTTTTTGATATAGAAGAATCCGGCAAACAGATTGGCGAAAAGTTATTTCTGCTTCTTAACGAGGAACAAAAGAATGCTCTAATGCAATATATTTTGGAACAGGGAGTCTGTCATGGAACAGTATTCAATTCCTGTCACACTTCTTCCGCAGCAGAGAAAAATCCTCTGACAGAAATACAGGAAGGCGAGCTTTATCTATGCCTGGAACACCGTACTGTCAGGGTTCGTGAACGGATTATCAACCTGACAAGTAAGGAGTTTGATATACTGGCATTACTCATTGCCAATCCCAAACGTGTTTTTACTTACGAACTGATTACCGATTTGGTTTGGAAAGAGGATTGTGATTTCTATTCGAGAAAAGCGATTCATAATCATATAAGTAAGTTGCGTAAGAAATTGCGCTTTGAACCCGATCTTCCAAACTATATTGAGAGTGTCGCCGGGATCGGCTATAAATTTGAACATCTATAACATGAGCCCACAAGGTGTTGTTTTCCCTTGTGGGCTTGCTTTTTGCAGCATATATTCTAAGAGCAGAATATGTAGAAAATTGCGAATATAAAGAGTAAAAAGCGAATGTCTGCGGACTGATACAGGAAACATAAACGATATAATTTTCTCCCAAGGAGGTATCAAGCAGCCGATTCAGGTTCCTCCTTGATGGGAGGAAATGCCTATGCGTCTATGCAACACAGATCCGCAGATAAACTGCTTTACATTCAGTCACCTATACGTCGTAGTCCAGCTCGTATGGATTGCGGCGTTTTTGGTTTCGACAAAGTTTGAGCATTTTCGCTGTCAACCTCCCGGAAAAATTTCATACTATTGCTTTGGCGCGCCTGTTCTTTGTACGGGCGCGCTTTTTTGTACCTTTTTCTTGAACAGTAAGCAACTACGACTCTATCGCTGTCGCAGCCCACCCTCTGATTTCGATTTTTGCCATCAACTCAAACATCGAAATTGGAGGAATTTACTATGAAGAAAATCAATCTTCGGGATTATTACCCGTATTATACACAGGACATGATCGTTGAGGTGCCGGATGAAGTCGCTTTGTTGCTTCGGGAATATATGTTGTTGGAAGAAGCCTATCGGATTCGTACATACCGCTATAAAGCATTTTACTCTCTGGATCGAGACGAAGGTATTGAGCGTGAGATATTGCAAAAGCCTCTTAACCCGGCAGAAATTTGGGAACAGCGCCAAATGACGGAGTTGATTTATAAAGGTCTTTCCAAACTTCCGGTAAAGCAGCGCCAACGAATCTATGCACACTTTTTTCTTGGCATGAGCAAAGCAGATATTGCCAAAGCGGAAGGAACACACAAAAGCCGGATCACCCGTTCTATCGAAGCCGGATTGCGTAGTCTGGAAAAATATTTCAAAGAAATTTTATAACAGACGGCAACTTTGCCCCTAAAAATGTACTGAATAGTAGAGGGACATATTCGGCGGGACAAGCTGGACGGGTGTGGTAAGGAAGCATATACATCCTCCCACCCCAACTGCAATATCAATTTGTCTGCCATGCCCCTTGCTTGTTCCTTGACAACCGAATATACGCTGTTACAGGTACTTCATTCTGTGTTCCGAGCGGCAGATGGGGCGGCGCGGTGACAGGCGGCCTAAGGAGGTGATGAATCCAGGCTGTCCGAGCGATAAACGCAACCTACGAAACCGGCTGTGGCAGGCCGGACGCGATAACGACACAGATCATAATGGTACTTCTTCACAGCTTCCTAAAGACTTGGGGAGAGTTCCTGCGGCGTTTGCTTGCTCTGGCAAAGCGGCGGCGTATGTGGGACTATGATGCGGTGACGCTACCCGCAGCCTGTAACAGCCCCGTCCTTATAACAGAAGGACTTGCCGGGGTGCGTGGCAAATACGGCAGTAAAATTGAAATCAGATATAATGGGCCGGATTTATGTGTGCAATAACCATAGATCCGACCTATTCATGTGGTTTTGATAACACAGTTTTCAGAAGGGAGTTGATACTATGGAATTGAACACCATTGTCAGTGAAGTGGGTACGCTGATAGACATTCGGGATGTCTCTGTCAACAAAGAACTTTCCCGTGATGAACGGATTGCAGAATTTGTTCAGCAAATCAAAAATCCATACCATTTTAAGTGTGGACGTTTTACTGTACAAGCCAGTTTTTCTGCTGAAGGTGCTACCCTGGAAGAATGTATCAAGGGTATTTTGCGATAGCTGCAATTTTAAGAAAGGGGCTGACTTTTCCGTAAAAGCATGGTAGAATAAGAATCGGAAAAGGAATTGAATATGGAATAACCACACTTCTTGAATTGCGGGGATTTTTCTGTGCAACGAAAGGAGTGTTTTTTTATGCAGGTTTACAAAGCGATTAAGTATATCCGTCTTTCTTATACGGATGATAAAACAGTAGAAAGTGACAGCGTTGCTAACCAGCGGCGCCTGATCGATGACTACATAGCCCGACACCCGGAAATTGAGGTTGTGGCAGAAAAAATTGATGATGGTTATAGTGGTGTTTTGTTTGATCGCCCGGCATTTCAGGAAATGATGCGGATGATCGAACAAGGCGAAGCTAACTGCGTGATTGTCAAAGACCTCTCCCGCTTAGGTCGTGAGTACATAGAAACAGGCCGTTATATGCGCAGAGTATTTCCAGCCTATGGAGTGCGTTTTATCGCAATTAACGATAATGTAGATACGGAAAATGACGCTGCCGATGATCTCACAGTTTCTGTCAAAAACATTATGAATGAGGCTTACTGTCGGGATATTTCCGTTAAGACACGGAGCGCCCTGGAAGTAAAACGGCGCAGCGGGGATTTTGTAGGTGCTTTTACCATCTATGGTTATGTGAAAGTCGGCGATAAACACAAGAGCCTGGAAGTAGACGAATATGCTGCTAATGTTGTGAGGGATATTTTCAGAAAACGGCTGGAGGGATTCAGCGCTTCCCATATAGCGGATGAACTGAACCGATTAGGAATTCTTTCGCCTTTGGCGTATAAGCGCAATCACGGAATGCCTCATGCAAAAGGTGGATATACAGACCGAAAGGATTGCAAATGGTCTGCAACTACAATCATCCGCATTTTGCAGGATGAAACTTACACCGGAACACTGGTCCAGGGCAAACAGACAACGCCCCATTTCAAATTAAAAGAGCGTGAGGACAAACCTTCTTCGGAATGGATTCGTGTGGAGGGAACCCATGAAGCGATCATACAAAAGCACGATTTTGATCTGGTGCAACGGCTCCGCAGGATTGACACAAGGACTTCTCCCAAATCGGATAAGGTTTACCTGTTTTCCGGTATTTTGATCTGCGGCTGCTGTGGCTGCCGTATGACCCGCAAGACGAACCGCTATAAAGATAAAGAGTATCACTATTATTACTGCCCGACCGGCAAAAAGAATGGCTGCACATCGTCGGTCATGCTGAAAGAGTCGGATCTGATTGAATGTGTGCAGGACAGTTTGAAAGGACATATTGAAAATGTTGCTTCTCTGGATGCCCTGCTGTCCAGTATCAGTCAGGAACGGATCAACCGGGAATTGGCGCAGGAATATGCCGCACAGATCAGAGTAAATGAAAAGCGTGTGGCACAGACCGAGGGCTTTAAGGCAAAACTCTATGAAAATCTGGTGAGTGGAATTCTGACAAAGGAAGAATTTCTCTCTTATAAGCGAAAATACAATGCAGATATTGAACTGTTCCAAAAGGCAATCGCTGAATGGAACGATAAACTTACAGATGTATTGGAAAACCGAAGCGAACGAAACCGTTGGATCAACCATTTTATGAAATTTTCTACTATGGAGGATATTGACCGCCGGGCAGTCATGCAGCTTATCCGAAGCATACGGGTAATGGGTAAAGATGAACTGCATATTGAATTTAATTACCAGGATGAATATCAGAAAGCAATCTCTTTGACGGAACAGATTGCTACAAAAAATGAAGAAAGGATGGTGGGCTAAATGGCAAGAAAAAGCAGAAAACAGACGGCAGCGCCTATGCCGGCACCATCTTTATATGTACATGTGGCTCTGTATATCCGTCTTTCTGTGGAGGATAACAAAAAGCGGGGCTGCTCAGTAGAAAATCAAAAGCTGGTACTGAATGACTTTCTTTCAGATAAACCGGACTTCGTTGTGTATGATACCTATATCGACAACGGAGCGACAGGGACAAATTTTCACCGCCCTGGATTTCAGCAAATGCTATCTGATATTGAAGCAGGCCACATTAACTGTGTGATTGTTAAGGATCTTTCCCGATTAGGGCGAAATTCTATTGACACAGGTTATTATATCGAACAGTATTTCCATGCTCATAATGTTCGCTTCATTGCTGTTACGGATCAGTTTGATACAGAGGATTCCGGAAATCTTCATGGCGGTATCATGCTGCCTTTGAAAAATATGATCAATGAAGCCTATGCTCTGGACATTGGACGAAAAATCAAAGCACAAGCGCGGCAGGCTATGAAAGATGGCGACTATATTGGTGCACGGGCACCTTACGGTTACAGGAAAGACCCTGATAATTGCCATAAACTTCTGATTGATGAAAATACTGCCCCTGTGGTAAAACAGATTTTTGAATGGGCACATGAGCATGTGTCTCTGAACCGGATTGTCCGCAATCTAAATGAGATGGGGATTCCGGCACCGAGCCATTATAAAAAGGCCACTGGCGAGATTACCAGTCCGGGCCTGATTGGAAGCGGTAAATGGCAGACCCGTACAGTGATGAAAATTTTAGAAAGCGAAGTCTATACAGGCGATCTGGTGCAAGGAAAAACAAAGATTGTAGATCATCAGCAGGTCAAGGCTGGAGAAGATAATCTGATTATTGCCAAATGCACCCATGAACCGATCATTAGCTATGCATTGTTTAATGCAGTTCAGGAATACAGAAAACAGATCTGTGAAGAAAGCAAAGCAACTCCAAAACGCCCCTACACGCCAAACATTTTCAAAGGCAAAGTGTTCTGTGCTGATTGTGGCAGAAGCCTTCACCGGCAACGTGCCGAGCGCCGGAAAGGCCCCGATACTTATTGGTTCCACTGCCTTACAAACAGCCGGGTAGAAAAAGATAGCTGCAAAGGCGCAACGATGCAGGAAAAGGAACTGATTTCTACTGTTACGGATATTCTTGAAAAAGAGCTGACAGTTGCGCTGGGAATGTCGCTGCCACTCTTTCAGTTGGAGGCAGGACAAAAACAGGAAAAAGATAAGCTGAAAATTCAGATGTCGGCCAAACGGCAGGAAATTGAAAAAACACGCCGACTGATCCGTGGTCTATATGAAAATTTCGTGCAGGGTATTTTGACAAATGATGAATACTTTGAATTGAAGGCAGATTATGAATATGCTATCAATGCTTTGTCTGGTGAGATTGAAGTATTTGAAAAATCTATGGACTCCCTGGACAACCAGCTTGCCCGATATCGTGCAATGGAAAAGGATGCAAAAACACTGGCACAGGATCATGTACTGACTGCAGAACTGATTGAACGGCTCATTGAACGAATTGAGATCGACCACGAGCGGAATATTCATGTAACCTTCCGTTTCAAAAATGAATTTCAGGGAAAGGCGGTGGAACCGTGCGCAACTATGTGATTGCCCTTTATATCCGTCTTTCTGTGGAAGATTTCAAAACCGAAAGTTTGAGTATACCAAATCAAAAACTGATTCTTCGTGAAAAAGCTATGTCTCTGCCGGAATGGGATAACAGTGAGATTTTGGAATTTATTGACAATGGTCATACAGGGACAAACTTTGAGCGTCCGGCGGTGCAGGAACTTTTAACAATGGTTCAGGCTGGAAAGATCAACTGTATTATTGTAAAAGACCTTTCCCGATTTGGACGTAACAGCATTGAAACCGGCTATTTTATTGAGCGGGTATTTCCTCTTTACCACACCCGTTTTATTTCCGTCAGTGATGATTTTGACACGGCTAATTTCAAAGGTGATACCGGAGGGATTGATATTGCTTTCAAGTATCTTATTAGCGAGTGTTATAGCCGGGATATGTCCATGAAAACCAAAAGTGCAAAATACGCAAAGATGCGTCGTGGAGAATATCAGAGTGTCATCTGTCCTTACGGCTATCGCAAGAGTGCAGACGGACGTATGGAACCGGACGAGGATGTTGCCCCGAATGTGCAGATGATATTTCAATGGGCGTCTGAAGGCAACACCGCAGCCGAGATCACAAGAAGATTGTATGCTATGAATATCCCCACCCCTGGGGAATATCGCAAACTTAAAGGCAAGGACTATTACAATGTTTCCCGAACAAACGGCGTTTGGAGTACATCAACGGTCCTGCGTATTTTAGAAGATCAAAGATATATCGGTACCTATGTAATTGGCAAGAGAAAGGTAAAAGAGATTGGCAGCCGACATACACAGTTAAAGGATGAAAGTGAGTGGTTCAAAATACCGAACCATCATCCGGCTATTGTAAGTGTGGATCTATTTGAGAAAGCCAATGCTTCAATTAAGCGTTTCTCTCTGTCAAATAAAAAGCCGCGTGATTATCTGCTCCGTGGTAAGGTATTCTGTGGATGCTGCGATCATGCAATGTCTCTACGAAATGGTGCGTGGTTTTATTGCCGTCATTCCGAGGTGGCTGAAACGCTTCCTTGTCATGGTGTGCGCATAAAGATGGCAGATCTGGAGCAGGTTGTATTTGAAACAATTCGGGCTCAAATGTGTCCGGCATTGGGAATTGATAGCAATAAGGATAAATTGGATTTGCAGACAGTCCAGCAGGCCGAACATGAAGAAAAACTCCGTTCTATTCAAGACAGCAAGCGGCATCTTTATGAGCAGTATGCACTCGGAGAGATTGATTTGGAAACCTATCGGACACGAAAAGCGGTTTATGATACGGAACTGGTACAAGCCAAAAATGTTCATGCTGTCATCACTGCACAGACAAAGCAGATAAAAAGTGATTATGAGATTAAGCTGAAACAACAGGAAATTGTGCAGGAAGTCGGAAACGCCAACATGCTGACAAAAGCTCTGATTGACCGGCTTATCAACAAAGTTTACGTCTTTCCAGGAGATCGGATTGAGATTGAATATGCAACACAGGATTTCTTAGAAACTAAGGAATCTGAAAAGGAGGTATAACCGTGAACACCCATTTGAAACAGCTATGGGCAGCTATGAAGCTGCCCGAAAAACTTCAAAAAAAGTTATAAATTTTTTTGTCGTGGGCTTGACATACGGGTGCCGAAGAGAATGATAATCGAAGGCGAGCAGCAGTTCTTTATGGATAATGCGCGAGCAGTATTTAAAAGAGTCTGTGGAAGTGAACTGTCCGTTTTCGGCAATGCAGATCAGTTTTACACGCTGCAGTGAGGTTGCAAGGCATTTTTGTACAGGGACAATTCTATACATGTCATTTCCTTTTTCGTCTGTTTCCTTTTTTAGCACATGAATCGTGTAATATTCGGCATACTTCAATTCATTTTCCAATTGTCTTGTATGTTCCTGTTTTAATGCCTGAAAGAGCGTTTCACCGAATTTCACTGTCCGTTTGGAAGCTTCTGTTTTGGCATTAGTGAAATACCAGGAGGAACGCATTTCTTTTTTTCCTTTCTTTTCAACCGCTTTTCGGACGTCAGCTCCAAAGTTACGCTTTACAGTCTGCTTGTTTACGCTGATCGTACGCGCCTGGAAGTCTATGTCATCCCAGGTAAGAGCAAAGGCTTAGGAAATACGCAGTCCGGTGTAAAATCCGATCATCAGCGGAATGTGGTAGCGTGATTGCGGAGGAAAACGGCTAATAATTTTGTGCCATTCATCCAGTGTCAGAATAATCCTTTCGCGGGGCTTTTTCTCAATTTTGGGGAATTTCACATAGTGCATGGGATTCACAGCCAGATAATGCAGCGGCTCGACAGCGTAATCCATTGCGGCGCTGAGTACGGAAAGGATCCCGGTCATATGGCTTTTGGAAATCCCGGTCAGTTTTAATTCGTTCGCATACTCCTGCAGTGTGGCGGAGGAGATGGCTTTTAAGCGGTACTGCCCGAATTTAGGTTTGAGGTGGCCTTCCATAATACGCAGATAGCCAACCTGTGTATTGTATTTTAAGTTTGGCTTGCAGTACAGGTCATACCATTGGTCAAGATAGTCGGATACCGTAATTTCTGACGGTTCAAATACCTGGCCGGCGCTGTTATATTCACTGATTGCCTTTGCAAGCGCAGCTTCCGCTTCTTTTTTAGTACGGAATCCTCCTTTTTCTTTTTTCTTTCTTTTTCCATTTACTTTTCCGAGGTCAAAGTAGTAGGACCATGTGGCTCCTCTTTTGTGGACTCCTCCCGTCATAATTCCTTTTTCCTTTCATTTAAATATTGATTTGAAAGGATGAAGTGTTATTATAATACCTGTTTTTGGTAGTTGCATGGTAAAACATAGTGCTAAACTACAGACCAA
>CAJUBQ010000142.1 GCA_910584595.1 uncultured Eubacterium sp. | reverse complement strand
CTGGAACAGGAACAAGAAACAAGGGCAGCTCTCCACCATCCGGCGTCCGGTAATCAAGAAAAAGCAACACTTTGTCTAAACTGTTGCTTTATTACTTGCTCCACCCCGTGAAAAGCAACACCAAAAAAACCACAATTAGAATACTGATTCCATACCCCTTTACACTCTCATGCATATAGACTATAATAACTATATCATTAAAAAACTGCATCAATCACAAAGGCGGTGGATCATATGGAGGTATCAGACATGACCAAAGAAGAAATGATAAAAATATCAGTAGAAGAATTTGCAAGACTGCAAAAATATATGCTTCTGACATCGGATAAGGAATCAGCAGCATATAAAGAAATGAAGGGACGCTATATAGAATTAAAAGTAATACTTACTACATCTAGTGTTAATCTTTCTGAGTTAGATATCGTGAAAGAATAACAACCAAATAAGCAGCCCACTAAAACAGAGTGTAAAGTCTGTGGCATTGCCAATATGCTTTACACTCTGTTGTTTAGGCAGGCTTAGGAACTGTTCCTTATAAAAGGGCTATACTGCAAAAGTTATGTTACACAATGTCCGCTAAGCAACACAATCTTCCCATTCTCTACCTTAAAAATATAATCACATTCTTCAATCGTCGTCAGTCTGTGCGCAATAATCACAAGCGTTTTTTGCCCATGCAGGCTGTTGATGGATTCCATAATGGCCGCCTCGGTCTCATTATCCAGTGCAGAGGTCGCCTCATCGAAAATCACAAGCTCCGGATCTGTATATAACGCCCTTGCAATGCCGATTCTTTGACGCTGTCCCCCGGAAAGCCGTACACCGCGTTCTCCGATTCTTGTGTCCAGCCCTTGCGGCAGACTGTCGATAAACTCTTTTAGCTGTGCCTCCTCTACCGCTTTCCACACCTTTGCATGGTCAATGCTGTCTTTTTGCTGGCCAAATGCAATATTGGCGCGAATTGTGTCATCCAGCATATAGATCGTCTGCGGGATATAGCTTAAATGAGACAGCCAGCCGGCATAGTCTTCCCGAATATCCATACCGTCTGTAAAGACTCCGCCGGACTGTGGTTTTAGCAGTCCAAGCAAAAGATCGACCGCTGTCGTCTTCCCGGAGCCGGAAGCGCCAATAATGCCGACAGAGCTGCCAACCGGGATGACCATATCTGCGTTGTCAAGCACTTTCGTATCTGCGTTTGGATATGCATACTGAATCTGTGAAAGCTCAAACTGTTTTTCATACGTAAGCTTCCTGCCGCTTTTTTTTGCTGATTCCCGTTTTTTTTCTTCCAAATCCTGTTCCTGCTGTTTTTGCTGCTCATATTCTTTTGCGGCATTTAAGTTTTTCATCAGGTTATCCAGCATAGGCTCCTGAAACGCTGCCGAATTCACCGCACCGCTGATTCTTGTCGTACTGGGAAGGAGCCTGACTGCCGCGAAAGCAAAAGCTGTCAGCTGCGGCAGCAATTCGTCAATGCTTTGTCCCATTGCCAGCAATACCATAATAACGCCAAGCACAGCCGAGATGCTGACTGCTTCAATAAGAAGACGCGGCAGCATCGTTACGACACTGTTGATCTTTTCCGCATCAATCGCTTTTTTGCCATAAACCGCATATTCTTCAATAAAATACTCTTCCTTATGGCTGACTTTGACATCTTTGATTCCGTTTAAGGACTGCAGCAGCCATTTATTTGACAGCGAAGTGTTTTTCATAAACCTCTGGCTGGCTCTGCGCAGCACAGGTTTTACCGCTTTAAAAATAAGCAGCATAATAAACCCAAGCACAAGTCCGATCAGCGCAGCCATTTTAGGATCAATCACAAAAATAATAATAATTAACGCCGCACTGACAATGATCTCTGTAAAAAAGTTCAATACGGTCGTCAGCAAATTGAATGCATTTACCACATCTGTATTGATAATACGCATAATTTCAGCAGTCGTCGCATTTAAATAAAATTCGTAAGGACGGTACATATACACCTGCAGCAGCTGTCTTTGTACAAGAAAACGATTATTACATACAAAACGGTACTGCAGATAATATTCCATAAATAAAAATGCATTTTTAACAATATAAATAAAAATAAGTGCGCCTAAAATAAGCATCATCACTTCATGATACGTATAAATGTGAAAAAAATCACAAACGATCTGCACATACCACTTTTTCATAAAGTTTTTGTCCATCACCGCTGTCATAAGAGGAAATACCAATGATACTCCAACCATCTCAAGCATAGCGCCGATTACCATCAAAACAGCAAGAATCACTACCCGCACCTTCTGTTCATGCGTCATAATGCCTGCAAATTTTTTTACAATGCGAATCATAATGGTTTCCCTTCTTCCTGATCCTGAATGGAATACGTAGGTACGATGCGCTGAACAAACGATCGGATATCCTCCGGTTCATTGACCACATAATCACGCAGCTGCGCCAACCGCTGCAAAAATTCTTCTTCATCAAACTGAATCGGTTTTCCAATATGGATCAGCTTATTTGCGGTTTCCTGCATTCCTTCTTCTTCCATAAGCATTTCTTCGTATAATTTTTCCCCCGGACGCAGACCGGAAAATTCAATGCGAATATCTTCCCCCGGCTTATGCCCGGATAATAAGATCAGGTTTTTCGCCAGATCCAAAATACGAACCGGTTCTCCCATATCAAGTATAAAGATTTCTCCGCCTTTTGCATAAGCGCCTGCCTGCAGGACAAGCGATACCGCTTCCGGTATCGTCATAAAATACCGGATAATATCCGGATGCGTGACGGTTACCGGCCCGCCTGCCGCTATCTGCTTTTGGAACAACGGAATGACGCTGCCGTTGCTGCCTATCACGTTTCCGAACCGTACAGCGACATACTCTGTCTTTGAACGGTTATTATAAGTCTGTATAATCATCTCACAGATTCGTTTTGTAGCTCCCATAATATTCGTTGGATTCACAGCCTTGTCCGTAGATATCATGACAAATCTGCGGGCATGGTATTTATCTGCTGCCTGTACCACTTTCCACGTGCCCAGAACATTATTTTTTACAGCCTCATTCGGACTGTCTTCCATTAACGGTACATGCTTATGTGCTGCTGCATGATATACGATCCTAGGCTGATAGGTTGCAAAAATTTCATCCATCCGTTTGGTATTTCTTACCGAAGCAATGAGCGTTACGAGATTTAAATCCGGAAATCGATGTTTTAATTCCTGCTGGATATCATAAGCAGAATTTTCGTAAATATCTACAATAACCAGCTGTTTGGGATTGTGTGAAGCAATCTGGCGGCACAGCTCGCTGCCGATGGAACCGCCGCCGCCTGTTACCATAACGATTTGTCCGGACACATAGCCCATAATAGAATCCAGATCCACTTCCACCGGATCGCGGCCAAGCAGGTCATTAACATCTACGTCTTTTAATTTCGTTACACTGACATCTCCATTGACCAGCTGATACATTCCAGGCAGACGTTTTAATTCACATCCTGTCTCTTTGCAGATTTCTACAAGATCTTTCATCTTTTTTGGCGATGCTGACGGAATTGCAATCATGATTTCATTGACATGCAGGATATCTACCAGTTCCGGAATCATATGCCGATCCCCATATACTCTGATTCCGTGAATATAGCTGCCCTTTTTCATCAGATCGTCGTCGACTGCTCCGACAATATTCATATTGATATATTTGCTGTCTACAATCTCCTTGATTAACAGGTTTCCCGCACTGCCGGCCCCGACAATTAATACATTTTTCCTGTCTGTTTTCTGTCCGGTAATTTTCGCCCGCAGCATACGCAGCGTACGATAAAAATATCTCCCAAAAATCGTAAGCAGCATTAAAAACAAACCATAAAACACATAAAAGCTGCGCGGCATCGGATATGTCGTGCTGCTGTGCAGCACATGTACGTAGACTGTCAGCACAATATCGTCAACAAAACAAGCGCTGCAAATATACATCAGCTCTGTAGAGCCGGCATAAGACCACAGGCTTGAATATAGTCTGAACACCGTAAAACTGATAATTGTAATCAAAGAAGCAATCCACATGATCTGCACGCACATGTTCAGATAGTTTGCCGGTATCCACTCAAAATGAAAGTCAAATCTCGCCATCAGCGCCAGCAGACAGGAAATCACTACCACACATATATCATAACATATGAGAAAAAACCTGCGTATCCACAATTCCATGTTTTTCATTCGCTCTTCTCCATTACTGTTTTTGGGAACCCTTTTCTGTCACCAAAATACTCTGTTTCAGATCGTGTACCCGATAATTTCCTTTTGTATATTCACTCAAAGACATTTCATAGCTAAAGCTGCCAAACGCTTTATCCGCCATCCGTCCAATCTGCCCCGGAGTCAATGATGCAAGCCGGACAAAAGCTGCCAGTGATTTCCATAGCCTGATCTTTTTCCCATGCGCTTTTGCAATCAGGGCAACGAGGCTGGAAGTATCCGCATAAGACGCATCCTGTGGGAAAAATACGCCGGTTTCTTCATTTTCAATCATCAAACGTACAAATTCGCATAAATGATCGATATGCAGGATAGAACGCTCATTGTGAACAAGCGGAAATACCGGCATACATACTGCCAGCTTTGCAAGCATTTGATAATTTCCTTTGCTTCCGGCGCCATAAATCATCGGCGGGCGCAGTACACATACTTTAAAAGACGCATCTTCTAACTCTCGTACGCTACGATCCCCCTGCCATTTGCTGTTGCCGTAAAAATTCGCCGGCTGCGGCCTTGTCATTGCAGTAATCCGCCGACGCCCATGAAACGGTCTGATACTTTCACCATAAATAATCATACTGCTCATATAAATAAACTGCTTTACACCGGATTTTTTTGCCTTTATCGCTGTCTCCACTGCAAGATCACGGTTTATTTCATAGTATAGCTGTTTTTGCTCTTTTGATACTTTTCCTGTATCTGCATGTGCAATTCCTGCTACATGAAAAACCGTATCATATTTGGAAAAATCATGCGATCTCCATGCATCACCATGCATATCCAGTTCTGTTACTTCATAATGACCGCCAAATGCAGACAACCACTGCCTGACTGCCGTTCCAATATAACTCCCGGCTCCTGTAATAAGCGCTTTCTTTGGTTCTGTCAAAAGCTGCCCCTTTTGCGCTTTATATATATGCGCAGCCATTTTTTCACCGGATAATATTTCCTGCGGCCCGATGTTTTTTCTGCCGCCATTTTCTTTCTTTTCATACCTTTTCTGCATCATCCCGGTACCGCCTTCTACGACGCCTTTATGTCCCAAAACTGCAAATATCGTTCCAAAAATACAGCGAATGTCCATCCAAAATCCGTACTTTTTTACGTATTCGCCGTCCAGTTTTGCCTTCACCGGTATTTCCAGCTCATCTCTTCCATTAATCTGCGCCCATCCCGTCAGTCCCGGCAGTACGTCGTTGGCGCCGTATTTTTCACGCTCCGACACTAAATCATACTGATTCCACAGCGCCGGACGAGGACCTACGATGCTCATGTCTCCGCGTAAAATATTAAAAAGCTGCGGCAGTTCATCCAGGCTGTATTTGCGTAAAAACGCCCCTGTCTTTGTAACCATCGCATCCGGATTTTTCAGCAAATGCGTCGGCATATCTTTGGGCGTATCCGCATACATCGTACGGAACTTCAATATTTCAAAATGAGTCTTATGTATCCCTACACGTTTCTGACGAAAAATGACCGGCCCTTTGGAATCTAATTGAATCGCGATGCTGATACCGATAAAAAGCGGCGACAAGAGCAGCAATGCGACAGCTGACAATACAACGTCAGCCGTACGTTTCCATTTCGTATAGCAGGTTTTGTTTTTGATTCTTATGTTCAATGTATTTGATCCTTTCTTTAAATTTACTTTTCTATTATAGACATATTACAGATAGGATGCAACTATGAATCTTGGAATTGTTTTAACTCTTCCATCATTGCCGGCCTGTTTTTATAACGGACTCTCCATTCTGCCACTATCTTTTGCACTTCTTCCTGCCCGCCCGGTATCTGAGTCATTCTCTTAAGATGCGCCGCCCACTCCTGATAATGTCTGCGGTCTGCCGCACGCTGCACCATATCCCCAAGTTCCTGTACATATTTTACAAGCAGCTGCTTCGGATAAATTTCTTTTAGCACACTCTCATACTGCTGCACAGCATACAGTCCTTTTTGCGCCAGCACATATGCTAACAGGCGGTCATACATTTTTTCTTCCTGATACAATCGTTCCACATGCACATGGCCCGGAATCGCCAAAAAAATTTCTTCCCGCACTTTCGGCCAATCTTCCTTTGCATACAGGCTTTTTAACTCACGAAAATCCTCCAGATTGCCCGCATAATCTTTTGTTACCAACTGCCAAAGCTGTTTTTTGTACGCTTCTGTATTGCCGCTCATTTGATAGACTTCTTTTAGTCTTGTACTAAACTGCCGGACAAGTCCCGGCATTCCCGCATCCATTTTCATACTTTCCAAAAGCGCGTCGGCTGCCTGCGCATACTTTTTTTGCAAAATGCACTGCTCGATAAAATATTTTCTGACTTCTGCGTGTTCCCAATATTCTTTGCAGTAAGCTACAATGTCTGCAAACGCACAGCCGAACGCTTCCAGCAGTCTGATATGATACAGCGCCCATTTCTGCGCATGATATCTTGCACTCCAGCTGTCAGAATTCACCTTTTGTTCCTGTGCTTTGCGCTTGGTAAACGCAAGCTTTTTGTTTATAAATTCATCGCCTGTAAATAACTGTATCCATGCCTGTTCCATCGACTCTTCTACATAATCTGAGGCTGTATCGTTCAGCTGCTTTGTAAACCAGCGATACATCCGGCACTTCAGCTGTTCGTCTGCATGTTGTTCCATCTCTTTCCAAAGATCCATACATTGCACTGCTAACATACCTTTGGTACCATCCGAATCATCCATATCTACTGCCGCAACACTCGTAAATATATGGCAGACAAGTACAAAAGCATCTGCAAAATGTCCTTCCTGCAGCATAAAACGTACATCTTCCGATAAAATCTCCTGTATTTCCTGCCAGAAACCAAATGTATCATGATAAGAAATAAACTGCTTATCTCCGGCGTATTTTTCAATGATATGATTGACCTGCCGCTGATAACTTTCCATATCTTCCGTTAACATACCCTGACTGGATAACAATTTAAATCTGGAATAAAGTTTTGTATCTTCACGCAAAATACGTATTAAAAAATTTCGGACGTCTGTTTCCTGTGCCTGATAGACGGTTATTAGAATTTCATCTTGTTGATAGACTTCCCGATAAAGCTTTTCACGAATCTGTTCAAATCTTTCTTTTGTAATACGTGTTCCGGATGTCATAATCATCAGCGGCAATGCGTTTCTTCCTTTTGTAATCGGAGGCTGCATATATGGATATTCGTTCAAAAAAAAGTTGTTTCTTTCATAAAACGCAATCCTTCTATTTGGAATATGATTCGTTGAAATTTCATTCGTTGAAATTTCATTCGTTGAAACATCATTCGTTGAAATATCATTCGAAATATTAGGATCCGTCTGCGGCGGTTCTACTTCCAGACAAATCCGGTTTGAAAATAACTGAACGGCTTCCTGAAGAATCAAACTGCCAAGCCCCTTCCCCCGAACGTCCGGTTCTGTTGCAAAATGCTCCAAAAATGTAAAGTCCTCAAACTGCCACACGGCAAGAAATGCGTCGATTTTATCATGATTTTGTTCTGCTTCATGATGCGCCACATAGATACTGTATCGTTCGTCCTGCAACAGCTGCTTTTGTTCTTCATATGTTCGATATTCATCTTTCGGGAAACTGCGTTCCATAATCGAAAACACCCGATCAAACTCACAAGGCTTCATTTTCCGCATAATTTCTGACATAACCGCTCCTTTTTTCCTCCTCATAGACAATCACATAAATATACACCGTTCCATCAAGGCTGCAAATATTTTTGATACTTATCTTTATCGGCCCTGTGACACTTTACCCTGATCCTTGTGCCGTTTTCTTCATAAGCGCTGTCTGTCACCTGTGCCTGTTCCATAAAATAAGACGTAACTTCTCCATCTGCATATGGTATTAAAAATTCTGCGGATACATAGTCTTTATACACCTGTTCTACGATCATCTGAACAAGCAGATGCAAAGAAGACTCTTCCTTTGCACAGATACATACTTTATCTGCTCCGTTTCTCTTTGGATATTCCACAGGCTGTTCGCATCGGTCTGCCTGATTATAAACGGTAATCATCGGTACATCCGCTGCATGAAGTTGTGTCAATAGCTCCTGTGTCGTTAACATCTGTTCTTTATGATGCGGATCAGAGACATCTACCACCTGCAAAAGCAAATCTGCATTCTGCACCTCTTCCAGTGTTGCATGAAATGCTTTGACCAGATGATGCGGAAGCTTATGAATAAAACCTACCGTATCTGATAATAGAAAATCCTGATTATTTCCGGTGCAAATCTGCCTTACCGTAGTATCCAGCGTGGCAAACAGCATATCTTTTTCCAGCACTTTCTTTTCGTCGTCTTTCACATATTTATCAACCATTGCATTCATAATCGTTGACTTTCCGGCATTGGTATAGCCGACCATTGCAACAAGCGGTATCCTTGCCGCCTGCCGCTTTTTACGCTGTATTTCCCGTTCTGCTGATACTTCTTTTAATTCCCGATTTAATTGTGCAATTCTTTTTTCTATTCTCCTGCGGTCAAGCTCCAGCTTTTTCTCACCTGCCCCGCGGCTGCTCATACTGCCGCTCGTGCCTCCCTGCCTGGTCAGAGCTTCGTGCATACCTACCAGCCTTGGCAGCAGATATTTTAATCTTGCAGATTCAACCTGCAGCTTTGCTTCTCTTGTTCTGGCACGAATAGCAAAAATATCAAGAATCAGCGTCGTTCGGTCTAACACAGGCATATGAAGCTCTCTTTGCAGGTTGCTCAGCTGAGAAGGCGTCAGCGCATCGTCAAACACGACGACATCTGCCTGAAAAGATACTGCTGTTTCTTTTATTTCCTGTACTTTGCCTTTTCCCAAATATAATGCTTTATTGATATCATCCAGATTTTGCGTCACGACCGCTACCGGTTCCATATAACAGGCTGCTGCCAGACTTTTTAGTTCCTCCATAGAACGGGCAAACTCCTCCTGACTGTCATTTCCAAGATGAACCCCTGCGAGCAGTGCACGTTCATACTGTTTGCTTTCTGATTTTGTTTTTTCATATTCCATTTCCATCTATATCACCCTGTCGCTTTCCAGTTCCTATATTTACGAAACTATCAACTTCTAAATTTCGTTACTATTCACATTCCAATGTCATTTACTTAATGGATTCCCATACGACTTTGCACCTGGCGGAATGGTTTTGCTGGCTGGAACATCCTCTGAGCGGACTGGGGCA
>CAJUBQ010000141.1 GCA_910584595.1 uncultured Eubacterium sp. | reverse complement strand
GAGAAAACCAGCCGGATGGTGGAGAGCTGCCCTTGTTTCTTGTGACGTTGGAAGAATGTTTAGAAGCCCTTAGTATTCTGTACGAAACACAGGCGGCGAAGCCGCAGCGGCGCCTTTAGCTGCTGGCGTTAAGCCAGGGCGAATCAGGCGCCGCGTCCGTTCGGCACCATAGTGTAAATGCAGAATGCTTAGGGATTCTTACATTCTGGAACAGGAACAAGAAACAAGGGCAGCTCTCCACCATCCGGCGTCCGGTAATCCAGAAAAAGCAACACTTTGTCTAAACTGTTGCTTTGTTACTTGTCCACCCCCGTGAATCAATGTCATTTACTTAAGTTTTTCATAGTCAGACTTTGCGCCTGGCGGAATGGTTTTGCTAGCTATGAAAAGCTTAAGTTAATGACATTGTTATCTGAACTGTTACGTTATATTTGATGTTTTAAATTCCTGATTAATTATTTATCAATGCTTTTAGAAACCTGGTTAATTGGTTTTTTACATACTGGGCGCCTTCAATTGTATTATGATACATAATAACTCTAAAGCCGGAAATATCAAATGGCAGGTCCTTTCTCTCTTTATCCATCAGCAAAACGGGATTTTTTCCTAATGCAAATGCATATCCAACTTCAAAATATACATTGCCATTATCCGGCGTAATATCTGCAATTATTAAATCCGAATCGCGGATAGAATCCAGTATATCCTTAATAATTGAGCCCGGATAATTATATTCATCAGCCCGAAAACATTCGATATCCAACTCATCACAAACAGGTTTTATTACTTCTGTATAAATAGATTTGAATCTTTCAGAAAAATCCATTACTACAAATGCTTTCAATTTTTCAGTTGCAATCATAAAATTCTTTACTATAATATCTCCTTCGCCTTCTAAACTAATAGTTATTTGAGAACACGATAATTTTGCCTGTTCTGTTTTACATACCAACACACCATTTACGTACAAAACAGCTTTCGATCCAACCACTTCTATTAATATATTATAATGTACTATATCATTTCCGTAACATGTGGATTCCGTATTTGACAGGTTTTTCCATCCTGTTATATCTTCCTGTGAAATAGAAAAATATCCTGCTGATGAAATTCCAAATTGGAGTCTGGGATTACTGGTTTCCTCATTCAATCCTACAAATGCTATCATTGGTTTTTCACTGGCGCTGTTTGAATGAAATTCTATTTCAAAGCTGATTTTACCACCTCTGAAAAATTTATTACATCTTAATTTTGCACGTGAATACCCTTTACTTTTAAATTGTATTCCATTTTTGTCCGCTCTTGTTTCTCCTTTAATTGCAACCCATCTAATATCATTCATTCTATATGACCCCCATTTCATTCTTTCCTGCATAAAAAATCATACTGCAATCAATTTAGCAATCATTATCGTCACAACATTCTACAATAGGATGATAGCCGAGTTTATTCCAGACATCTAAACAAATCTCTAATATCCTGTCATCGTATTCCATTGGTACAATTCGGCACAATTGCTTCCCCACGCTCGTTAACGCAACATTACCTAAAGCAATGGTTCTTTTGTTTGTTTCAAATCTGATTCTCTTATTTCCATAATAAAATACTTTATTCCTAATTACCAAAGTGTGAAAATCTGAAAACCGATACTGTATAAGGCCCAAACTATCTAACTCCCTCAAATCATAAATAAAAATTTTCATCTTATCATATCGCTTAATATTTTTAATATCTTCACTGTTCGTTCGATACATAAAAGCAAGTAGAATAGGAGGATTATAAAAACAACTGCTTCGTATTTTTTGAAACCTTTTAGCGATATTGCTGTCCATAATTGACATAGTATGTAATAACTGTTTCGTATCAGTATTCGGTTCATTAAATTCTCCAGCTAAAATTTTTCCCCAGATCATTTTCATATACTCATCGTTTACATTTTTTGATTTTTCAAAAAAAAACGTTACCCAATCATCACTTACTTTTTCAGGTTCCGCATTTGGAGTCAAATGTTCTACAGCCAATCGCATGATATCTACCTGATTTTTATATTCTTTCACTATCTTTCTATAATTACTCACAATAGCAGCCCGTTCTATCGGATTAATATCTTGTCTGTTTGCAATTTCTTCTATTATAGATTTATTAGCTTCGAGAATAGCCGGTTTCATATTTTTCGGACTAACCATCCACTCTAATGCACCGGAAATTTTATCTATAAAATGATTCACGACTCCTGCCGCTGGTTCTCCAATCTGTCCAAGATCAACAATACTGATTCTTTCCATATTCCTCTCCCATCACCTAATAAAATAATCTTATGATGTACATTTGTTTTTCTTTGTCAAATTACTTCTATTAATTATAACAGTAATCCCTGTATTTCTGCAATACTTATATTTCTGTATATTCCAGTACGTCTCTATCCACGTTACTTTTCAAACCTGTAGTGTCCACAAAAACTTCTATCCCTTGGAATGATATACGAACTTTTCATATTCAAAATATCATAGACTTAACATTTATACTATGATATACTAGAGCGTGTTTGAAAAATGCTTTCAACTTCATAATATTAAAAAACTTTTGTATTATGAAGTTTACATATGCAGACAGAAGAATAGCAAATAGCAAAAAAATTTAAATCGCATACATCGAAATTGGAAAGGAGTTTTATAAATTATGAAGGATACACGCATTATTGACATGCACGTCCATTCTTCCGCATCTGACGGGACCTTTTCGCCGGCTTTGCTGCTTTCAGAAGCAAAAAAGGCCGGCTTATCGGCAATGGCTTTAACGGATCATGATACAATGGACGGAATAGAGGAAGCTGCAGCTGCGGCAAAAGAACTGGACATTGAGTTAGTGCCTGGTGTAGAAATTTCTACAGAATATCATGACCGGGAAATCCATGTACTTGGATACTATGTATCTGCAAATTACCCAAGGCTGAAAGCAATGTTGGAAGAGTTTCGCGATTTTCGCGCCACACGTAATGTACGTATGGTCAAACGTCTGCAGGAGGAAGGATTTTCCATTACTATGGAGCAGCTGACGGAAAAATTTCCGGATAGTGTGCTGACACGGGCACATATGTCAAGATTTTTATGTGAAACGGGACAAATTCCTGATACCAGAACAGCTTTTGCAAAATATCTTGGTGAAAACTGCTGCTGCTACATCGACCGCCCAAAAATATCTCCGGTGGAAGCTGTCATATTGATCCGTGAAGCAGGCGGACTTGCCGTTTTGGCCCATCCGGTCTTATGTGATCTGACGGAAGCAGATCTGCGCCAGATGATTGTTGAAATGAAAGAAGCCGGTATGTGCGGCCTGGAAGCGGTCTATTCTGAAAATTCTGCGGAAGATGAAGTGCGCATGCGCAAGCTGGCAGATGAATTTGACCTCCTCATTACAGGAGGGTCGGATTTTCATGGCAGCAACAAGCCGGACATTCTGCTTGGCGTTGGAAAAGGCAATCTGCATATTCCATATGCGTTTTTGCAGTCTTTAAAAGAAAAAAGATGAGATATCATATGTAATCTAGCCGTTCGTAACAGTTCAGGCAGGTCTGCGCTGGAATATCCGGAAAATATTCCGGCGCAAACCTGCCTGAATCCTTTGTTACTATTATAAATCGGAACCTGTTCATCAGAATTACAATTGCTCAATAAAATGATTGTCAGATTCATTCCAATATTTTTGATATACAAAATCATCATTACCATCAAAATTTAACTGGTACATCCTGAATATGACGGGGAAATTTTTGGGCTGCCATTGTTCCTCATATGAATAGCGGTATGACATACCTACTTTTCGCATAACATTGCCGCTTCTCGGATTGTTTCTGTCATGTGTAGCCGTAATATATGGTAATCCATCCTTTTTTACTTGTTCAACGACAGCCTTTCCAGCTTCAGTAACAATCCCCTTATGCCAAAACTCCTTACGAAGCCCATAACCAAAATCATGATGCTCTTCCATATCAACTTTGATATATCCTATAGGGAAATTATCTTCTTTCAAGCAGATAGCATAAGCATACCCCTGTGGCTGTGCATATTTTAAAGCATATCTTTCTTCATAAAATTTCTTTGTTTCTTCCATGTTTTTTACAGGATGCCAAGGCAGAAACTTATTCACTTCTTCGTCATTCAGAATGAGGAAGAGAGCTTCCATATCTCTTTCTGTAAATTTTCTTAAAATCAAGCGTCCTGTTTCCAGTGCAGGTGTATTCATATTTTTTGCCCCCATAAATCCTAATTTTCAATGTATATAATCCAAAATCTGTATTTTATCCCCTGAATCTTTATGAATCAATTCCTTCATTTTCTTTGCAAATGGACAGGGAAAACCGACCGGCGTCCCTTTCTGTATACAGCTTGCAAAGGCAATGGTATCTGCACCACGTTTTGCCAATTCTCTTGCCCTAAGCACTGCCTTCTTTGCCGGACGTCCTCCGCAGTTGATAAATCCTTCTGCCACATACGGTATCCGAGTGGGACAGAAATTTTGCCAAATTTTGAGACCATGGCATCATCAATACACAGAAAGACAGGCTGTGACTGCAGTTTTTCGGGTATAAGCTTTAGCGCCATGGCTGCAGTGACATTCATGGACTTGTAATCATCAGCTTTCGCATAAGAACATGCATAACAAAATGCATTCGGCGATTTTTTTGTAATCCCGGACAAAAAATGTCTGTACAGTGACCGGATGGAATCAGCTGATTCCATAACAAGGATAGATAACGCCAGCAGAAACAAGGTTTCAATAGTTGGTGCGGAAAAGTTTTAAAATAAGTATAAAAATAACGGTACAGTCTACCAATCAGGTTATTTTTGTTGTATAATATGTTTAACGTACAAGGTCACTCTCTTTCGTATGGTTTAGTGTGCAAACTTATTATACATGAGAAAATGCCTTGTGCGTTATTTTTTTCAAAAAGTTGTAAAGTGGTGTAATTACAACAGCAGTAAACAAAATGCCGAAAATGCAAATGTTATTTATACTGCTTTATCATCCCTTATCGCCGACATTCCAGATTTTATGGAATACGTTCAATCCATAGCTGGTTATTTATCATTTGAGGTTCCTACGAGGCAACCACACCCCTCTCTAATATATGCCGTCTGATACAAAAACGCATAGGGGGGCTTGAAAATTTCCACTTCCACCAGTTGCGGCATACCTATACGCGCAACCTGTTATCAAACGGGGCAGCCCCGAAAGTTGTGCAGGAACTTCTTGGACACTCTGATGTAGGTACCACAATGAATGTTTATGCCCATGCCACAAGGGAGGCGAAACGGGCTTCCGCAAGGCTTTTGGATAAGGTAGTGGGCGGCAATTAAAAAACTTTCCCTTGTTTTGTCTTATGAGGGCAAAAACAAGGGAAAATGATTGGTTTTAATTATAATTTTTATAATTTTAGTTCGGCGTTTGCGCCGAATGATTGATTCGCGGTTCTTTACAGCTATTACCTTTTAACAGGTTGCCCCTCCAACAACTGTTTTCTCTAAAATCTGCTTCTTATCAATCTTGCTGTTAAGCAGCTTATCCTGAACGTAATCAAATCCCAGTCTTGCGATGGTATCTGCAAAACGCTCACCGGAGACGCCTTCATCGCGGAAGAACAAAATGGCACGTTCCACTACTTCCACTACTTCCTCTTCAGAAGTAAACACTTTATCTAATGCACGTCCTTCAGCAACCTTTTTCCCCCAACGTCCGCCAATGTATACTTTATATCCGCATACGGATTCATTTACTGCGCCAAACGGACATTTTCCGATGCATCGTCCGCAATGGTTACAGCCTGCCAGATCAATCTGAATTTTTCCATCGGTCAGTTTTGCGGCCTGAATCGGGCAGTTATTCTGCACCTGGCACACTTTGCAGCCTTTACATTTTGTTAAATCAATCTCCGGCACCCGCTGTCCGATAACGCCAAGGTCATTCAGATCCGGCTTTACACAGTTATTCGGACATCCGCCGACTGCAATTTTAAACTTATGCGGCAAAGATACCCCATGATATCCGATATAATATAAATCATGCAGTTTTTGGGAAAGTGCAAAGGTGTCAATCAGTCCATACTGGCAAGTAGTCCCTTTGCAGGATACTACCGGACGCACTTTGGAGCCGGTGCCGCCTGTTTTAAGTCCGGCTTCTTCTAAAAATGCAAATAACGCATCCAAACGGTCATAAGAAACCCCCTGTATCTCCAATGTCAGCCGTGTCGTCATAGTAACTTCACCAGAGCCAAATTTTTCTGCCGCTTCTGCGATTTTAATCTGCTCCTGAGCAGTCAGCTTACCATTACGGGTAATGACACGTACGTTAAATACATCATCATATCTTTTATCCTGCAGACAGCCCAGCCCTTTCACACGCTTAATCTCTTCCGGTGAAAGCTTCTTTCCGTCCCGCGGTACTTTTACATCATTGAAGAACGCTCCGCCTTCCAGCACCTTTGTATTTGTATAACCATAAGCTTTCAGCCGATTTTGTAAGAAGTATCCTCTCTTGCCTTTTGCGCATACAAGCAAAAGCTTTGCATCCTTTTCCAAATCTTCCAGCGGCCCGTTTACCGCAGCCAGATCAATAAACCGGGCGTTCGCAATCGCAGGAGCCGGCTGTACATCAAGTACCGTGTATCCTTTCGCAGCGCCATTTGCATACTCTGCCGGGCTCATAGATGTAAAAATATCGTCCAGCTTATTTTCCAAAATATAACATGCTGTTACAAACGGATGAATTGCTGTAGAAAACGGCGGTGCATATGCAAAATCAAGTGTATCGAAATCATCCACTTTCATCCCCTGTGCTATGCCGATAACTGCTATATCCGTCATCTTATCAACCGCTCCGGCTCCAAGCGTCTGTATGCCAAGCAGCTTTCTGGAAGCCGTTTCTGCTGTCAGCTTTACAACAAACGAGGAAGCTCCCGGATAATAATGCGCTTTATCATCTACGACGCAAACAATAGAAGTCGTCTCATAGCCTGCTGCCTGCGCCTGAGATTCCGTCAGTCCTGTACGTCCGGCGTTTAGCTTAGGCAACAGCCGTACAACACCAGTGCCCAGACAGCCGCCGTAACCGTCTCCCATCCCATTCATAGATTTTGCCATCGCACGTGCGGCGAGATTTGCAGTAGAACCCATCGCAGACCACTGGGATTGTCCGGTCTGCAGATTTTTTACCATTGCGCAGTCGCCAACCGCATAAACATCCGCCAGATTCGTCTTCATCTGTGCATCTGTTATAATCGTTCCTTTATACATATCCAGCCCGGAATCAGCCAAAAATCCGGTTGCCGGCCGCACGCCAATCGCCAGAATGACGAGATCGGCTTCCAGCGCTCCCTGTTCCGTCATTACTTTTTCCGCTTTGTTTGTTCCTTCAATCGCTTTTAAGGACGTAGCAGTCAACACACGCATGCCTGCTGCTTTGAGCTGTTTTTTTGCATAATCTGCCATCTCTGCATCAAAAGCGTTCGGCATAATCTGCGACGCCGCATCGATCACTGTTACTTCCAGGCCTTGCGCCATCAGATTTTCCGCTACTTCCAAGCCTATAAATCCGGCGCCGCATACAACTGCCTTACGGCATTTATTTTCTTCGATATATGTACGGGCTGATGTCGCATCATCCGGCGTACGGACACAAAATACACCGGCCAGCTGCACGCCGTCTACCGGAGGTATGAAAGGCTGTGCGCCAGTCGCTATAATCAGCTTATCATACGATTCTGTAAATGTTTCACCGGAAGCTTTTTTTACATTCACAGTTTTATTCACGCTGTCAATGCCTGTAGCTTCACATCCGGTAAACACTTCTGCCCCGGTCAGCCCTGCATATTTTGCAGGTGTATTCACAATCAGATTTTCTCTGGCAGGAATATCACCGCCGATATAATAAGGCAGCCCGCATCCTGCATAAGAAATGTCACCGCCTTTCGTAAAAATTTTTACCTCTGCGCTCCGGTCACACCGTTTCAGCTTTGCAGCCGCTTTTGTCCCTGCAGCCACACCGCCAAGAATCACATACTTCATTGTTTTATTTTCTCCTCTCGTTGATAGACAGTAACCGTTCAGATCACCCACGGAACCGTTACTATAGATTTCACATATTTCCATTTCTTTCATTATAATACTTGTCAGTCATAAAATAAAATCGTAAAATATAATTTATATTATTGAAAAAATCTATATTTTGAAAGGAAATACCTATGACAATCCGGCATTTAAAAATATTTATCGCCGTTGCAGAAACCGGTTTTATGAGCGCTGCCGCAAATCGTCTGTATTTAACGCAGCCAACGGTCAGCCAGGCGATTCGTGATCTGGAAGACCACTACCACGTACAGTTATTTGAACGTCTGCACAAAAAACTATATATTACACAAGAAGGACAGCAGCTATTAAATCTCGCCCTTATGACCGTCGGCAATTTTGACAATCTGGAACTTTCCATGCAGCGGCTAAAGGAACGAATCCCGCTGCGCATCGGTTCTTCCCTGACGGTAGGCACCTGCCTGATGTCAAAAGTAATCGCTGATATGGAAGCAGAATCTCCCAAACTGGATATTTATTCGTTTGTCAGCAATACCGAAGAAATCGAACAAAAGCTGCTCCGGCGTGAGCTGGATGTAGCAGTCGTAGAAGGGATTATTGAATCTCATGAGCTTATCAGTATCCCCATTGTGGAAGATTCCCTTGTTCTTGTATGCGGAAAAAACCACGAGTTTTACGAAAAAGATCTTGTTCTGGCATCGGAACTGGAAGGCAGAAAATTCGCCATTCGTGAAAAAGGAAGCGGCACACGTAAACTGTTTGAACAGTATCTATCCTCCCACAATATCCATATCCGCACTGCCTGGGAAGCTAACTGCCCACGTACGATATTAAACGCAGTTATCTATAACAACGCGCTTGCCGTTATGTCCCAAAGACTTGTAAAACACGAATGTATGCACCAATCTGTCAAAATTTTCCGTTACGAAAATGACGCATGGGACCGCTATTTTAAGCTTGTCTGTCTGAAACAGACTGCTGACAGTTCCTCTCAATCTGACTGCCCTGTTTCTGATAACATAATATCTCCCGGCATCCAAACGCTGCAGTCGGTATTAAATCGCTACCGTGAACTGCAGCTTCCGGAAGAAATTCCTGCCTGTGTATTTAAAAACGACAGGATATAGTTAGGAACTGTGAATAAATAATCTAACAAACTTACTTGTCTTTTTCTCCGGGAACGCCAGGCAAAAATCAGTTACATATCCCGCCATGCGCCTGATTTTTGCCTAGAGCGTGTTTGAAAAATGCTTTCTGTGAGATGTGCTTCACAGTTTGTGGAGAATTTATCCCAAATTTAGGAGTCATAGTGGGCTATGTTGACTAAATTTGGGATAAATTCTTCGCAAAGTGGGGAGTGCAGATCGCGGGAATGATTTTTCAAACACGCTCTAGTGCTTTGTAAAGTCTAAAACTGTACCAAAACAGCT
>CAJUBQ010000140.1 GCA_910584595.1 uncultured Eubacterium sp. | reverse complement strand
CAGCAGGGAGAGGAAATCTGCCCCGTCTGCTGTGGCTTTGGAAGAATGTTAGAGGCCCTTGGTATTCTGCCCGATACACAGGCGGCGAGGCCGAAGCGGCGCCTTTAGCTGCTGGCGGCAGCCAGGGCGAATAGCATGCCCCTTGGGTACTGGGCGGCGCGACCGTCCGGTTCCACAGCCTGGATGCAGAATGCTTAGGGCCTCTTGCATTCTGGAGCGGACACAGCAGACGAGGCAGATTTTCTCTCACAGCGTCCGCGTAGCCAGAATGTAACACTTTTTATAAATTGATGTATTTCCGCTTAAGTTCGCGCTTATGGGGCCGATTTCCTCATCCGGCGTCCGGGAGGCCCCAAAGCAACACTTTGTCTAAACTGTTGCTTTATTACTTGCCCCATCCCGTGAAAAGTAACAACCATCATTCTGTCTACCGTCTGTCTGTCCTGAATATGCGACTGTATTTCTTCCACAAAATGCTCTTTATCAAGACTGGCATACGGAATAACCTCTTTTATGGTCTTTGAAACTATCTCCATAACGTGATCCGCTTTGATACGGTGCGCCGAATGGCACAATGTTGCTACGGGTACTTTGGGATAATTGCTGCAATGATACATTGGAACACGTTTCCCATTGTTTATTCTTTGGATATACATTTTGCCGCCGCAATCAGCACAATACATTAGTCCCGTAAGCGGGTGCGCTTCGCGCCAACCATTGGTCTTCATCAGTAATGATATTGTATTAAAAATGATATTAGATATTTCCTGTGCTGTATGTTATATTGCAGAACAGATGAGAAAAAAGTGGAATAAAATTAGAAGTTTATGATTTAATTGGGAGGCTCAAGTTGCAAAATATTGATTGTAAAGTTGATTTTGATATAGGATGCAATCTAAAATCTAAGTGAAAGGAAGGAATGGGCAAATATGCCTTTTATGCATTTCTGATAATTTAATATAAGCATTAGACATTTTAGTCCGATTATAATATGATAATTGGAAAAATGAACTGAAGTCTGGAAAGAATCTTGCATTGAAAACAGTGGATCATGTGGCTTGTGCAAAATATGGGCAATGAATAAAGGGGTGAAGAATGATGTTTAGCAATCAGGATTTAAAGAGGCTGATTGTCCCGTTGTTTCTGGAACAGCTTCTGGTAATATTGGTGGGCCTGGCAGACACTTTTGTGATTAGTTTTGCCGGAGAATCTGCGGTGTCGGGGGTATCTTTGGTCAATTCCTTTAATACGATTTTTATTTTCCTGTTTACGGCATTGGCTTCGGGCGGAGCTGTGATTGTCAGCCAGTATATTGGCGGTAAAAAGCAGGAAATGGCGGGAGAGTCTGCCAGCCAGCTTTTCATGGCTTCCATTCTTTTTTCATTGGGGATTATGGCTGCCGTCCTGCTTTTTGGGTATCCGTTGATGAGGTTTTTGTTTGGAAAAGTGGAACCGGATGTGATGGAAGCATGTATGGTATATCTGCGGATTTCTGCCTGTTCTTATCCGGCCCTCGCCGTGTATAATGCCGGCGCGGCGCTTTTTCGGAGCATTGGCAAAACAACGGTGACAATGTATCTTGCAGTTCTCTCGAACCTGATTAATATCATCGGAAATATTTTCGGGGTATTTGTCCTTCATGCGGGAGTGGCCGGGGTAGCATATCCTTCCCTGATTGCAAGGACATTTTCAGCAGTGGCAGTGACAATCCTTTGTTTTCGGAAAGAAAACGGCGTCTATTACAGATGGAAGTGGATTGGATGTTTTAATTTCGGGCTGTTAAAAAAAATATTAAGGATTGCTGTGCCAAATGGCGTGGAACAGGGGATTTTCCAGTTTGTCAAGGTGGCTTTAAGCAGTGTCGTGGCGCTGTTTGGCACATCACAAATTGCTGCGAATGGAATTGCACAGAGCATCTGGTCTTTAGCAGCCCTGGTTTGTGTGACGATGGGACCGGTGTTTATTACGGTAATCGGACAATGCATGGGAAGCAGGGACACGGAGCAGGCAGAGTATTATTTTCGAAAACTTTTAAAAATAACAATTTTGATGTCCGTTGTATGGAATGTGGCCGTATTTGCCCTTACGCCTTTTGTCATGAAGTTTTATGATGTGGCGGAGGAAACCAAAACGCTGACGGTCATGCTGGTTTTGATCCATAATATTTTCAACTGCATTGCCTTCCCGTTTGCCGATCCGCTGGGGAAAGGAATGCGCGCAGCCGGGGATGTGAGATTTACAATGGCGGTGTCATTAATTACAACGATTGGCGCAAGGCTTATTTTTTCGCTGTTATTTGCCATTGTTATGGATATGGGCGTGATTGGCATCGCATGGGCAATGTGCATGGACTGGTGCATCCGCGCTGTGGTTTTTTACGTTCGGTTTAAGAAAGGAAAATGGAAACAATTCCGGCTGATTTAAGGCTTGAGTTTCATTGCTTTCTGGCCGCAAGCATGTTAATATGTTTGATAGGTATTGTATTTCATTATAAGAAATGGGGATGGCTATGGAACTGCGTGTTTTAAAATATTTTTTAGAAGTGGCAAGGGAGGAAAATATCACAAAGGCCGCGAATCTTTTGCATATCACCCAGCCAACGCTTTCCAGGCAAATGATGCAGCTTGAGGAAGAACTTGGGATCAAGCTTTTCCGCAGGGGCAGACATAATGTATTGCTGACGGAGGAAGGGATGCTGCTTCGGCGCAGGGCGCAGGAGATTGTGGACCTGGCGGAAAAGACAGAAAAAGAACTGGTGCATGGTGAGGAAACAGTGTCCGGGGAAATATCCATTGGCTGTGGGGAAACACAGAATATGAAACCGTTAGCGGAGATGATTTCTTCTTTTCAGGAAGAATATCCGGAGGTGGTGTTTCATATGTACACTGCCATTGCAGATGATGTGACAGAACGGTTGGAAAACGGCATCCTGGACATGGGACTTTTATTGGAACCGGTAGAAATCAGCAGGTATCATTTTGTAAGGATGCCCCTGCAGGAAAAATGGCATGTCCTTATGCGCAGGGACTGCCCGCTTGCAGAGAAAGAAAAGATAACGCCGCCTGATCTGGCCGGTATGCCGCTTATCATTGCAAAGCGTCAGTCGGTACGCAATTTACTGGAAAACTGGTTTGGTGATGAGGCGGGAAAAATCCGGGTGGCATCGACATGTAATCTTTCCCACAATAATGAATCTTTGATGGTAGAAGGAGGCATGGGGCTGGCCCTGATGATAGAGTATACATGCGATCATGAGAGCCTGTGCTTAAGGCCGCTGGAGCCGGAGATTGTCAGCGGATGCGTATTGGTCTGGAAAAAGAATCAGACACTTTCCCCCGCAATGGCACAGTTTATCAGATATGTGAAAAAATATTTTTCGATGTGACAATCGTTGAGACGGTAAAGGACTGTAAGGAAAAATTACAGTTCTTTTTTTATGCACAGGCTCGTGCCAGAGAAAATAAGCCGCTGATACGGCGCAAGGGCCTCGCGGCGAGTAGGAAAAATCTTCTCTGCCCCATGGTTTCACCATTCAAAACAGGCATTTCTTAAAATTCAGTATAGGTATTAGACATAGTAAAAAAACTTTTGTATGATGGAACCATAATAAGAGAAGGAGGTCGTCCAAATGAGCAAAAAGTATGAAAGCCTTGCAGCGACGATTGTAGAAAAAGTAGGCGGCAGCGGGAATATCAGCGCTGTGCGACATTGCCAGACAAGGCTCCGTTTCACTCTGAGAGATACCAAGAAAGCAGATAAAGAGGGTATCGGGAACCTGGATGGGGTGGCACAGGTCGTAGAGAGCGGCGGTATGTTTCAGGTTGTCATAGGCATGCATGTGGCAGAGGTGTTTGAGGAAGTAGAAAAACTGGTTCCGAACGGGGAAGGGCAGGAAGAACCGGACAAAGGGAATGGCAAAAAAATGTCGCCGGCAGACTATGTGATTGATTTTGTGTCCAGTGTATTTCAGCCGATTGTCCCGGCGCTTTCCGGAGCCGGTATGCTGAAAGCCCTAATGGCATTGCTTACCGTATTCCACCTGGTAAATTCAGATTCACAGACTTATTACATATTAAATTTTTTTGCAGACGCAACCTTTGCGTTTCTGCCAATCCTTTTGGCCTATACGACGGCAAAAAGGATGAAATGCAACGCAATCCTGGCTATGTCTGTGGCGGGAATTATGTGCCATGCGAACTGGCTGGCATTAGTAGCGGCAGGCGAGCCAGTAAAATTTTTCGGTGTGATACCGTTTTATCTGGTATCTTACACATCAACCGTTATCCCGGTTATCCTCGTCATTATTGTACAGTCTTTTGTGGAGAAATGGCTGAATAAAGTAATTCCAAAAGCAGTAAATCTTGTATTTGTTCCAATGTTTACCTTTCTTATCATGGGTACGCTGGCGCTGTCAGTTTTAGGGCCGGTAGGAGATTATGTCGGTGAAGGTCTTGCGCTGGTTTTTGACTGGCTGAGTACAAATGCAAGCTGGGCGCCTGCTGCGCTGATTGGAGGACTGTTTCCTGTTATGGTTATGTTTGGCATTCACCATGCGGTAGCGCCGCTTGGAAGTATGCAGATGGCAAGCCTTGGCTTTGACAGCATTTTTGGGCCGGGATGCGTGTGCTCTAACATTGCACAGGGAGTAGCCGCGCTGGTTGTCGGTTTGCGTACAAAGGAATCCAAAACAAGGCAGCTTGGCTTGTCTACCGGCGTTACGGCGCTGATGGGGATTACAGAGCCGGTATTGTATGGATTGAACCTGCCGAAGAAATATCCGCTTATTTCGGCAATGATAGGCGGGGGCTTAGGCGGTCTGTATGCCGGCGTTACGCATACACACCGATTTGCGACAGGATCTTCCGGGATTCCGGCAGTGCTTCTATATATCGGTGATGATACCATGAGCTTTTTTTGGAATATCATCATTTCGCTCTTGATTACGGCAGTATCTACGGCAGCCATTACATTTATTCTTTCGTTAAAATTTGAAAAGAGTGTGGAAATGCAGGCACAGGAAGCGGCAGTCATTGAAGCAGTCATTGAAAATGAAGAAAAAAATACGGTATACGCTCCGGTAAATGGAAAGGTAGTTGAAATGGGGGATATTCCAGACCCGACATTTTCAGAAGGTGTTTTGGGATGGACCATGGGGATTTATCCGGAAGACGGCATTGTGAGGGCGCCTTTTACCGGGAAAGTAGTCCAGGTGTCAGATACGGGCCATGCAATTGGCCTTGAAGCAAACGATGGCATGGAACTTTTAATACATGTCGGCGTTGATACGGTGGAAATGGGAGGCATGGGATTTGATCCGAAGGTAAAAGAAGGGGATGAAGTTAATGCCGGACAGGAGCTGCTTGTTTTTGACCGGAAGGCAGTGGCAGACGCCGGACACCCTGATGTCGTGGTAGTGATTGTGCTGAATGCGGATGATTATACAGCGACAGAACTTATGGCAGAAGGGACAGTAGCGGCAGGAACAAAGATCATACAGTTGAAAAAATAGGAGGTTATTATGGGCAGGTTTCCAGAAAATTTTTTATGGGGCGGCGCGACGGCTGCCAATCAGTTTGAAGGAGGAATCCAGGAAGGAGGAAAGGGGCTTTCTGTTCCAGACGTTATGACAGGCGGGACAAAAACAACTCCCCGGCATGTGACAGACGGCATACTTCCCGGGTACCATTATCCGAGCCATGAAGCGGTAGATTTTTACCATCGTTATAAAGAAGATATTGCCCTGTATGGGGAAATGGGTTTTAAATGTTTCCGCATGTCCATCAATTGGAGCAGGCTGTTCCCAAACGGGGATGAAAAGGAACCAAAACAAGAAGGGCTTGCTTTTTACAGGAATGTCTTTTCAGAATGTCAAAAATATGGCATCCAGCCGTTGGTGACCATCAGCCATTATGAGCTGCCTTATCATCTGGCAAAAGAATATGGGGGATGGGCAAACCGGGAAATCATGGATTTCTTTTTAAGATACTGCAAAGTTCTGTTTACCGAATTTCAAGGGCTGGTGCATCACTGGCTGACATTTAATGAGATTAACATTTTGCAGATGGGGGCTTATGGCAACCTGATGGGCGGGGGAATCCTTCCTCCGGGAAAGGACACGGCCGTTGGGGTATTGGCGGGGCTGGATACAAGCTGGGATGACGAGCAGAGGCGTTATACGGCGCTGCATCATCAGCTGGTGGCAAGCGCCAAAGCGGTAGCGATGGCGCATGAAATTGATCCGGCAAACAAAGTGGGCTGTATGCTGCTGAGCCGGATCGCATATCCATATACCTGCAGGCCGGAGGATGTACTGAAAGGACAGCAGGTTATGCAGACAGCAAATTATTATTGCGGGGATGTCCAGGTAAGGGGCGCATATCCTGCCTTTGCCAGGCGGCTCTGGAAGGAAAAGGGGATAGAAATCCCGTTTGCCGCAGGGGACAGCGAGGCATTAAAGAATGGAACCGTAGATTTCTTCACATTCAGCTACTATTCCAGCAGTACGGCAACGGATGACCCGGACGTGCCGGTTGCCAATGGGAATATGATGCGCGGCCCGGCAAATCCTTATCTGGAGCAGAGCCAGTGGGGATGGACGATTGACCCCAAGGGGCTGCGTTACCTGTTGAATGAGTTTTACGGAAGATGGCAGATCCCATTGATGATTGTGGAAAATGGGCTCGGCGCAGAGGACCAGGTGGAAGAAGATGGCAGCATCCATGATGAATACCGGATTGCTTATATGAGGGAACACATAAAGCAGATGGCAGAAGCGGTGGAAGACGGTGTGGAACTGATGGGATATACCGTATGGGGCTGTACAGATCTGGTCAGCGCCGGAACCGGAGAGATGGCGAAAAGATATGGTCTTGTCTATGTGGATAAGGACAATGAAGGCAAGGGTACTTTGGATCGCCGCAGAAAAGACAGTTTCTACTGGTATCAGAAGGTAATAAAGAGCAATGGCGAAATATTGGATTAAGGGAATAAGAACTTTTTTAGAAGAAAACTTATAAATTGATCGTCTGGCCAGACTTAGGGTTTTGTCTGGCCAGTTATGCGTTTTGAGCATTTCTGATTATTTAATATAAGTATTTTACACTGCAAAAGAAATATTATACCATATAGGGAAGGAGAGCAGGAATATGACAATGCAGGAACTACGTGAGCGTTACCGTATCCCGATGGACGTTTTAACAGAATATGAAAAATGGGGACTGCATGATACCATAGAAAAGGCGTTGGATAAACGGGAATATGACGATCAGGATATCGAACTTCTAAGCATGATTATGACTCTGCATGGCATTGGATTTGAAACTGAAGAGGTAAAAGAATATATGTATCTTTTGCAAAAAGGAGAATGGACAGAAAAGAAGCGGCTTTCCATGCTGAATAAAAAAAGAAACGAGGTGTTAGATGAAATTCATTTTAAAGAAACCCAGATCAACCAGTTGGATTATCTGAGATATAAAATCCGGTCGGCAGGATAGAAGTGAAACGTTTGGCAGTAATGAAAATCTCCGCGGACAAACGGACAGGGTTGCAAAAGGGAAATAGAAAAAATAATGAGAATATGGAGGAAAATCAGAATGAAGAGGAGATGCAGATTTTGCATTAGTTTTGCATTGGTTTTTGCGCTGGCTTTGGGGCTTTTGCTCCCAGCTTCCAATGTAAATGCAGCAGGGAAAGAAAAGTCAAAAAAAGTTTTGGTTGTATATTTTTCAGCAACAGGGACGACGAAAAGCGCTGCAAAGAAAATCGAAAAAGCGACGGACGGTAAACTGTATCAGATCAAAGCGGCAAAACGTTATACGGATGCGGATTTAGATTACAGCAATGATGACTGCCGGGCCAACAGGGAGCAAAAAAATGAAAGCAGCAGGCCGAAAGTAAAGGGAAAGATAAAAAATATCCGCAAATATGATGTAATTTTTATCGGTTATCCAATCTGGTGGGGAAAAGAACCAATGATTATCCGCACATTTTTGGAATCTTATAATCTGAAAGGAAAGAAGATTGTTCCATTCTGTACCAGCGGGGGAAGCGGGATTTCCGGCAGCAGGAAGGGCATTCAAGCGGCAGCAAAAGGCGCAACAGTAACAAAAGGAAAAGACTTGACGGATGCTTCTTCTAAGAGCGTGGCAAAATGGGCGAAGAAACAAATAAAATAGTATGACAGGACAATGTTGTATAAGTTCTGCTGGAAACTAAAAATCTGAGTGGAGGAATAGAAATGAATTTATATGTAACAGACCCGGAATTTATGGAGCGTTTTGAGCATTTTGCATTTCAGGAGGTTCCAAATGAAGAAGGACAGCAGTTGGACGACAATACCAGGTATATGGCGGTCTTGGCGGCGCTGATTGGCTGTCAGGGAGTGGAAGAATACCGTATTGTGCTGCAGAGGGCTTTGGAAGCGGGATTTGCCGCTGTTGCTGTGAAGGAAATGGCATATCAGGCGGTAGATTACCTTGGAATCGGCAGGGTTCTTCCGTTTCTGAATGTAGTGAATGAGGTTTTTGAAAGCCGTGGTATCACCCTCCCTTTGGAGGGACAATGCACGACAACATTGGAAGACCGTTTGCAAAAGGGTGTGCAGGTTCAGGTAGAAATATTCGGCGGACATATGGCAGAGGCATGGAAAGCGGGCCATATAAACCGCTGGCTGGCGGCAAACTGCTTTGGGGATTATTATACCCGGACGGGGCTTAACCTGGCGCAGCGGGAAATGATTACATTCTGTTTTCTGATGGCGCAGGGAGGATGTGAGCCACAGCTTGCTGCACATGTGAAAGGAAATATCAATCTTGGGAATGATAAGGAATTTCTGCTCCGTGTTGTTTCACAATGCCTGCCTTATATCGGTTATCCGAGAAGCCTGAATGCAATCTCTTGCATCAATAATGCCAAATAACGGAAAGAAGAAAACAGTGCTTGCTTCCTCCAAGCCAATTTTTTTGCTAACGGATTGACGCAGTGTCAGAGCGCGTCCATTTGTGGAGATATAGAGTTATGTTAATAAAATACGAATATTTAAGGACAGGTGAAGCGCTTGGAAAATGCCTGTCATTGAAAGACAGGAAAACAGTGTAGGAGGTACGTGATGCCGAATGGATCAAGAGAATTAACGGAGGCCAGAAGGGAGGAGATTATTGCAGCATGTGAAAAGCTATATAAAACTGTAAGTTTTGAAAATAGTTTGCGGATGCTTTGGCGCATTCACTGGAAGAACGGGAGACTCTGCTTAAGATTATGTCGATGAATCACTATGATATGGAACAGGGCAGGAACATGAAAATCAGCAGCCAGAATTGGCAGAAGAGAATCGTGAAGAACAGGATGTGGTTTCAGAAGAAACTGTTCATGATGACGAAGATACAGAAAATGCATCAAAGGCATTGGTCGTATATTTTTCAGCAACAGGCAATACAAAGGCAGTAGCGGAAACAATTGCCAGATTTTACTGGATTATTCGTCATATAGGATGAGTGCCGGAGCATCCTTGCCGGGGTGGTACCTCATAGGCGCGAACTTAAGCGGAAATGCAACAATTTATAAAAAGTGTTGCGTACTGGCTATGCGAACGCTGGATGGGAGGCGTTAGCCTGTCTGTTTGTGACTTTTCCAGAATGTAAGAAGTTCTAGGCATTCTGCATCC
>CAJUBQ010000139.1 GCA_910584595.1 uncultured Eubacterium sp. | reverse complement strand
GTCATTCCCACATGGAAAGGTTTTGGTACAGTTTTAGACTTTACAAGGCACTAGTTCGCCCTGGCTAAACGCCAGCAGCTAAAGGCGCCGCTTGGCTTCGCCCCTGGTTTCCAAGCAGAAAACTAAGAGCTTCTAACATTCTTCCAACGTCACAAGCAGACCGAACAGTTCCCCTCTCTCGGCTGGTTTTTCAAATGCTTTACATTAAAAACGGCATATTCTTTCAGCAAATTTATGAACAAACTGCTACAAAACAACTTGTAATATTTTTTATTTTTTTATATAGTGATATAAAAACGATTGCAAGTTATTCCATGCGGTTTTGAACCAAAAACAGCTAATGGAATAACAAAGAAATTATATGAATATGGTGTACAGAAATCAATAGAACATGTAATATTTCCAATAAACAGCTGGGAGATGGGAGTTGCCCGGTCTTCCTGTGGCTTTGGAAAAATGTTAGAAGCCCTTAGCATTCTGCACGAAAACCAGGGGCAAAGCCAAGCAGCGCCTTTAGCTGCTGGCGTTTAGCCAGGGCGAACTAGGTGCTGCGACCGTTCGGTACCATAGTGTAGGCGCAGAATGCTTAGGGCTTCTTACATTTTGGAACGGTCACAGGAAGACCGGGCAACTCCCATCTCCCAGCGTCCGCGAGGCCAAAATACAACATTCTATTCTAAATTGGTTACTTATCTTTAGTTGTAAAACAAAAAAGAACTGTACAAAAACCTTTTGCACAGTTCTTTCAATGATTGATAACTTTTCAACACAGATCAGGAATCTTCATTATTCGCCCAATTCATCCGTCCATACCGTTTTGTAACTGCCAAAATTTCTTCCAACAGTTCATCCGAAAGATCATCTTCGGTCATTCGCCATCTCCAGTTAATGCCTACCGTGGAAGGTTTATTCGTCCGGCAGTCATTGTCCAGGCCCATGTAATCCTGCATTGGAATGATACATGTCTTTGCGCTGCTTCGCATCACAAGGGAGATAAAGGAGCGATATAACAGTTTCTGCGGTGTATGCTGGTCACAAAGGTAATCTCTTGCAAGCTGGCGTTCTTCTTTTTTAATAGAAGTAAACCAGCCGGTAATTGTTTCATTGTCATGTGTGCCTGTATATGCGACACAATTTTCCGTATAATTGTGCGGCAGATAATCATTGGCAGATCCGGAATCTCTCGAATCAAATGCGAACTCCAGCACTTTCATACCAGGAAAACCGCTGTCACGTACAAGCTGACGCACAGAATCGGTCACATAGCCAAGATCTTCTGCAATGACATCATGTTTGCCTAAATGCCGCTCCATGCAGTGAAACAGCTCAATGCCAGGCCCTTTTTCCCAGTGGCCGTTGATGGCGGATTTGTCACCAAAAGGAATGGAATAATATTCGTCAAAGCCACGGAAATGATCGATCCGCAGTACATCATACATTCGGAAACAAAAGTATAAGCGGGACATCCACCACGCATAATCTGTACTTCTGTGATAATCCCAGCGGTACAGCGGATTGCCCCAAAGCTGTCCGTCCGCAGAAAATCCATCCGGAGGGCAGCCTGCAACGGCATATGGCACATTATGTTCATCCAACTGGAACAGTTCCGGATGTGCCCATGCATCTGCGCTGTCCATAGCTACGTAAATTGGAATATCGCCAATAATACGAATGCCGGCTTCATTGACGTAAGCTTTCAGTGCATTCCATTGTTCAAAGAATTTGAACTGCATATATTGTTGAAATTCGATTTCAAAATATAATTCCTTGCGGTAATAATCCATGGAATAGCCATAACGCAGCCGGATATCTTCCGGCCATTCGTTCCACGGAACACCTTCAAAACGATCTTTCAAAGCCATAAACAGGGCATAGTCAGAAAGCCACCAGTTATTTTCAGAAAGAAATTTCTGATAATCCGGATTTTCAGATATGTTGCTGCGTTCGTATGCTTTGTGCAGCAGAGGGTAGCGGCTGTGATACATTTTTTCATAATTGATATCGTCTAATCGTTTTCCGAAATCCGCTTCGTCACATTCCTCTTTTGTTAATACGCCTTCTTCTATCAATGCTTCCAAACTGATAAAATAAGGGTTTCCGGCAAATGTGGAGAAGGACTGGTATGGAGAATCTCCATAGCTGGTAGGGCCAAGCGGCAAAATCTGCCAATAAGTCTGTCCGGCTTTTTTTAGCCAGTCTGCGAAATCATAAGCGCTTTTAGAAAAACAGCCAATGCCGTATTTTGACGGCAGGCTTGTAATCGGGAGTAAAATTCCCGCTGCACGATTCATAAGTTAATCCTCCTTTATTATTCTATGGTACAGAAGAAACATCAGTCTGAATGATAACACCGAAATGGTCTGATACTTCAGGACCGTTTTCTCCATTAAATATGACAGTGGAACTTTGTACAGATACAGCATTGCTGCACCAGATATGGTCCATACGCATTCCTTTTGGCATTGTTTCACTTTCTGAAAAAGAGTGCCAGCCGTCAATACAGCCTTTGACGGTAATACCGCTGTCTTTTTGACTCGCAAGATGATAAGTGTCGAGCCAGCCTGCTTTTTGGATACAGTCATATCCCTGTCCACGAAATTGTGCAGGACTGTTAAAATCTCCCATCAGCCAGATGTTTGACAATTCTTTCTTTTTCCCCTGCAGATGAGTCTCAAACCGTTCCCACTGACTGGCAAATGGTTCCTCTGCATCCTGCCACCAGCCCATATGAACCGTGTAGAACCAATCCTTGCATCCATCAGTCTGAATACCGAGTACTTTGCGTGTTTTCCAGTTATCATAGTCTTTGCATCCGCTGATGAAAAAAGACTCAGCGGATGTAATTGGTGTTTGGTTACAAAACAAAGCCATTCCTTCATCGTATTTTCCATATCCGATTTTAGCTGAAATCCAGGTCCAGGAATAATTTAAGCCATGTGCCCGAAGCCGTTTCGCTGTTTGTGCCGCATGGTTATCTTCCCGTACAGGGGTTGATTCTTGCGGGCAGGGGAAAAATCCTTTTAAAAGTTCCGGGCCTGCAGATGAGGCAGAAATGGACTGGTTGACTTCCTGCATAGCAATGATATCCGGTTGTATTTGCACAATCTCTTGTATAAACTGCTCCAATTTTTCCTCATAATGGGTTTCTTGAAGGCTGTGTGTATTTAAAGTTAACAGTTTCATAAACGATAGTCTCCTGAATCATTTATAAAATATCATTAATATCTGATTTTAGCACGTCTGCTTTCGGGCCGTAAATTGCCTGTATTCCATTGTCTTTTTTTACAAGTCCGAGTGCGCCTTCTGCTTTCCATGCAGCTGTATCCGCTACTTTTGCCGGATCTTTTACCGTTACGCGCAGACGAGTCATGCAGGCGTCTACGAGTGTGATATTTTCACGTCCGCCTAAAAGTGCAATGATGCGTTCCGGCTGGCTGTTGCCTCCATTGCCGCCGTTAGATTTGGCAGAAGAAGCATTCTCATCTTCATTATCATCCGTATAATTGCCAAGACGTCCCGGAGTAGCAAAATTTAACTTGCCGATCATAAAATAGGCAACAAAATAGCCGATTACAAAAAAGGCAACACAGCAAATGATAAAATGTATAATATCTCCACTAAGCCCGGCCTTTAGTGACATTGGCACACGGGTTAAAAATTCCAGATTTCCAAAGGAATGAAGTCTTAAGTCAATCACCCCGGCCATTGCAAATGCGCATCCTTGCAGCACTGCATATACAACATACAATGGCAGTGCACAGAACATAAACATAAACTCTAACGGTTCTGTTACACCGGTTAAAAATACCGCTAATACGGTAGAGAAAAACATGGATTTGTAATTCTTTTTCTTGTCTTCGTCTACGCGGCGGTACATGGCAAGTGCGATGCCAAGAAGGAGTCCTGTAGCGCCAATCATCTGGCCGACTTTAAAACGAGCAGGTGTTACGGTAGCCATCAGGTTTTCATAGGAAGCAAGATCTCCCGCATCTTTAAAGTTAATAAGGTCTGTAACCCATGCAAGCCACAGCGGATCCTGGCCAAATACTTCAGAACCTGCATTGATGCCTGTCTGAATCAGGTATGTTCCGCCAAAAGAAGTATAGTTCATTGGAATCGTAAGCATATGGTGCAGTCCGAATGGAAGCAGCAGACGTTCCAAAGTTCCGTAAATAAACGGTGCAAATACCGGAGAGGACGTCGAGGAGTTAGCAATCCATACGCCAAACGAATTGATTCCTGTCTGTACAACCGGCCAAAGCACTGCCATAACTAAGGAAATAACGGTTGAGTAGGCAATCACTGCCAGTGGAACGAAGCGTTTTCCATTAAAGAACGATAATGCATCCGGCAGTTTGCGGAAGTTATAATATTTATTATAGACAACACCGCCCACAAATCCGGCAATAATTCCGACAAATACACCCATGTTCAGTGCAGGAGCTCCGAGTACAGATGTAAAATAATTTTCTACAAGCATTTCCTGACCAAACAGGGAAGTAACCGTTGCGCCAGGTTCGCTTAACATACTGCTCGTAACGCCAAATGCAGCGCCCGTAATACAGTTAATTAAAATAAAAGAAATAATTGCTGCAAATGCACCGCCTGCACGTTCTTTTGCCCAGGAGCCGCCGATGGCTGCCGCAAACAAAATATGCAGGTTATTAATAATTGCCCAGCCGATATTTTCCATTGTGCTGCCAACCGTTTGCACTGCAGAAATATCTCCGCCGGCCATCTGTACCAGCTTGCCGATACTGAGCATTAATCCTGCAGCAGGCATAACTGCAATAACGGTCATTAATACTTTGCCTAGTTTTTGCAGGAAATCAAAATTAATTCCCGCTTTTTTCTTTTCCGGCGCGGCCGGCGGCGTATCCGATGGCTGGGATACTGTCTGCGTCTGTGCCGGAGAAGCTTCTTTTGCTGCAACCTTGATTACGGCATCCTGACCGGCTGTAACTTTGCCGGAACATGGCTGCATCTGCTTATCATCCATACCGTCACAAATTAAAACAGGGGTAATCAAATTCAGATTTTTGCTCTTTAAAAAAGAAAGATCTGCCTCAGCAACCAGATCTCCAACCTTTACCTGATCGCCTTCTTTGATATGTACCGTAAATCCTTCGCCGTTTAAGCCCACGGTTTCCAGGCCGACATGCACAAGTACATCCAACCCGTCTTCTGATTGGAAGCCATAAGCATGTTTGGTTGCTGCTACAGTTGCAACCACGCCATTAACCGGGCTGTATACTTTGCCATCTTCAGGCAGAATGGCAATGCCGTCCCCAAGCGCTTTTTCCGAAAACACCGGATCCGGAACCTGTTCCAGTGCAACGATTTCTCCTGTTAAAGGAGCAATGATTGAAATACTGCCCATTTTAGAATCCTCCGTTTCTTTTTCGTTTGATTTAGGTAGTATTAGGAACTGATGTCGCATTGTTCCTTATAGTGTGTTTCGTGCAAGACTGTGCAAAAACGGCGAAATAATGTCATAAATTTTGCGCTATTTTTGCATATCTTTTACGCAAACCGTATAAAATTACTGTACAACATTTATGACAAAAACGCAATGCAAAATCTGCAATTCACCCAAATTTTTACATATTGCATACGAATGACACATTTATTTTATACAAAATGCCGAAGCAAGAGCAGAGGAACAGTTGACTTTTTCTAATTTTTTTCTATAATATTTTAATATACAAAGATTCATTTTACATAGAAGAAAAAGGAGTACAACTATGGCTGTTACAATCAAAGATGTTGCTGCGCTGGCAGGCGTATCCCCGTCTACGGTATCCAGAACATGCAAGGACCACCCGTCCATTAGCAGGGAAACAAAAGAAAAAGTCCGACGTGCTATGGCAGAGCTGGGATATGAACCAAATATTCAGCCTGTCAGTACAGGCCAGCCGCCGCAGCTAATCAGTGTAATTCTCCCGCCTTCATCCAAAGATGTGTATGAAAACGCATTTTATCTGGAAGCAGTCCGAGGGATCAGTCAGTTTTGTAATGGCCGTGAGTATATCAGCGCTGTTGTCACCGGCAAAGATGACGGAGAAATCTTACAGGCTGTCCGTATGCTGGCAAAAGACGAGCGGATGGGCGGCTTTATTGTGCTGTATTCCAAGCAGGATGATGCAGTAGTAGATTATTTGTATAATGAAGGCCTTCTCTATGTATTGATCGGAAAAGCGAAGCAATATGCAAACCAGACCGTATATATTGATAATGATAATGTATTGGCAGGACAGGAGGCTACAGAATATTTATATCAGCTGGGACATCGAAAGATTGCTTATGTAGGAAGTGAGTATGTCATGTATTTTTCGGCAGAACGAAAGGAAGGATACCAGCATGCGCTGCAAAAGCATGGCATTGCGCTCCATCCGGATTATTGTATCGAAGCAGACAGACCTGATTTTGATAAAGACGGACTTTTTGAAAAGCTTCTGACACGGAAAGACAGGCCAACAGCTATCGTAGCCAGTGATGATATTTTGGCTTTGGCTCTTGAAAGAACCTGTATCCGTATGGGCCTTTCCGTACCGGAAGATTTGTCTATTGTATCGTTTAACAATTCCTTGCTGGCAAGAATCACTTCACCGCAGCTGACTTCTGTAGATGTAAATTCTTACCAGCTTGGAATGGAAGCGGCATCCCAGCTGATTAACCATATTGAAAATCCGAATTTGCTGGCTACGAAGATTATTGTTCCTCATTTTATGGTTGTACGCGGAAGCTGCCGGCCTGTTTAGATTGTAAATCGTGCAGATTGTACCAAAAAAACTGCAAATCATTCCAGGTTTATCGTATATTTATGTTGAAAGCGCTATACTGAAGCAAAAACAAACTTTTTTACTAAGTTTCTTAAATTAAGTAAGTTTCTTAAATAAGTTTTATTTGCACGTTTTCTATCTACTGTTTCATTAGAAATGTTACATAAGAAATGTGAAATTAAGAAATGTGAAATATTGTTTGTTGCTTTAGGAGGAAACAAATATGCTGGGAGGCACATTTTGGATTGCACTGTTACGGAACACGATCAGTTCCGGTTTAATGCTAACTTTTTTTCTGATGCTGGACCGTCCTAAATTTACAATGAAAAAAACAATTATCAGCTATATTGCATTTGGCATATCACTGATTACCGCTTACAGCATTTGGTATGTATTTGCAAATGCCAGTTTTGTCCAGTATGCAGCTTTTTCAACAATTTTTGTAATCGGCGCTTTTTGCAGTTTGATGAGCGGGGAAGTGCTTTATTTATCGCTTTATAAAATGGCGCTTGCATTTTATATGTTTTCTGTCTCTTCGTTTTGCGGGGTAGATGTCGCCCGTTGGGGATTTAACGGGAATCTTTGGGTAGATATTATCGTACGTTTTATTGTTACGGTGATCATATTGACTTTTACCTGGAAAAAATTCCGCAGGCAGTTTCTAAGCGGCATAGATTTTTTAATCGATGAAATGGATTTATTTAGTGTTGTAACACTTTTTGTATCGGTAATGCTTGGAGCCATTATGGCTTATTGGCCGAATCTTCAGGGGTTTTCCGTGTTTAATATGGTGCGCGCGTTTTTGATTCTTTTTATGGCAGGTGTGCTCCAGTATACGATTTTGCATTTGTATATTCATCTGGGACAGGAACATTATTATCAAAAAGAAAAAGAATTGCTGGAGATGAATGAGCAGCTGCTGCGACGCCAGATGGAATTGATGCGCGAATCACAGCAGGAAATGGCGAGGCATCGTCATGATATGCGCCACCATATGCTGCTGATACGAGAATATGCGCAAAAAGAGGAGACTTTAGGGCTGCTTTATTATTTGGATCAGTATGAGGAAGAGGTAAAAAACAGCGATCGCAGGGAAATCTGCGCCCATCAGGCTGTTAACAGTATTTTATCTGCTTATACTTCAAAAGCACAAAACCAAAATATATTTGTAGAAACAGAAGTCAGTCTGCCGCTCGAACTGCCGATTCGTGATATTGACTGGGTTGCTATACTTGCAAATGTATTTGAAAATGCGATTCACGGCTGTCTGGACTCTGGCAGTTCTAAAAAGATCATACAGATACAAATCGCAAAAAAAGGGCATAAGGTCAGTATTCAGTGCAAAAATACCTGCAGTGACCGGATTGTTTTTCAGGAAGGAATCCCGAAATCAAATACCGGAGGGGGAATCGGAGTGTCCAGTATTTTAAAAACGGTTGCCCGTTACAAGGGAGAAACTGATTTTTCTGCGAAAAACGGCATATTTTTAACACGGATTCTTTTAAATCTTTCATAATATCATAGACAAATGATGTTAAAACATTTGGATAAGTATGTTATAATCTGTGAATAAACAGGAGGCAGAGTTTATGGATTACAGGCCGTTGCCAATCGGCGTAGATAATTTTGAAAAACTCATTACAAGAGGTTATTACTTTGTTGATAAAACAAAGATGATTCAGGAGCTTTTAGAAAAAAAAGGAGATATCAATCTGTTTACCCGTCCGCGCAGGTTTGGGAAAACTTTGAATATGAGCATGCTGCAGTATTTTTTTGAAGATGCCAGACAGGAGGACGGCACACGCAAAGACAACAGCGGCTTATTTCACGGGCTTGAGATTATGCAGGCGGGAGAAAACTATTTGTCTTATATGGGGCAGTATCCGGTTATCAGCCTTTCTTTAAAATCTGCCAGACAGCCAAATTTTCACATGGCATACCGAATGCTGGTACGCCAGATCGCAGGGGAGTTTGAACGTCATCAGTTTATAACGCAAGCCGGCATGACGGAAAAAAACAGAGCCCGCTATGAAGATATCGTATGGGAACGGGCGGATATGGAAAGCTTTAGCGATTCACTGAAATTTTTATCGGAATGCCTGGAAAAATACTACGGAAAAAAAGCGATTGTATTTATAGATGAGTATGATGTGCCGTTGGAAAACGCCTATTTTCAAGGCTTTTATGAAGAAATGGTAAGCTTTATCCGTTCTTTATTTGAGTCTGCGCTGAAAACAAACGCAAGCCTTGAGTTTGCGCTAATCACCGGATGCCTGCGGATATCGAAAGAGAGCATTTTTACAGGCATGAACAACTTAAATATCATTTCAATTTTGAATAAAAATTATGGCGGGTACTTTGGATTTACGGAACAGGAAGTAAAAAAAATATGCAGCGATTATCATCTGGAGCATAAATATGAAACGGCAAAAGAATGGTATGACGGATATATTTTTGGAAATGCGCATGTATACAATCCATGGAGCGTCCTTCTTTTTATCCGAGACATGCTTGCTGACGATACATCGTTTCCGTCAGCATATTGGGCGAATACAAGCTCAAACAGCATTGTGCGTACGCTGATCGATCAGGCGGACGACCAGACAAAGGAAGAGATTGAAGCGGTCATTGAAGGAAACTCTGTAGAAAAACCGGTACATGAGGACGTTACGTATGGTGAAATAGATTCTACAATGGATAATTTGTGGAATTTTATGTTTTTTACCGGATATTTTCGAAAAGTGTCTGAGCGTATGGATACAGAGGACCAGTTATGGGCTGTGTTTGAGATACCGAACAAAGAAGTAAAATATATTTTCCGTACAAAAATACTTGCCTGGTTTGAAGAAAAAGTAAAGGCAAGAGATCGCACAAAGCTTTTTCAGGCGCTTCTGGAACATGACATAGAAACATTGGAAGAAGAAATCAACTGTATTTTACTGGA
>CAJUBQ010000138.1 GCA_910584595.1 uncultured Eubacterium sp. | reverse complement strand
GTCGCAGTTAAGCGGCGCTTAAATTTTAGGTAGGGCGTTGGATTTGACGCTTACTTTTCTTCTTTCCACCGTTAGTGAAATTATTAAATAAAATCTGTACCCAAATCGTACCCACCGACAATTAAAAAATCCCCGCAAGCCTTGATTTTTCAAGACTTGCGAGGATTTACCCTTTTATTCGAACTCGTCTCACATGAGAGTCTTTTCCCCTATATTCCAGTATTTTTCCGCCCTTTTTCATCTCTTAAATCTACAAAATACACTGTCTCCATATCGTTTCAACTGCTTTTAGAACCAGTGTAGAACCAAGCAGATATAATAGAACCAGAACACATTATAAACTGCTTTCATCCGCTAAACTTATTTGCTTTCCACATTCTCTACATTTTTATTTAAATCTCTCAAACAATCCTATCATATCGTTAGGCAAAACCTCCTCATTATCAATAATTTTATGAATATTTGCCGCTCGCCTCTCATAAAACTTATTATCATATAGAAGTGGCTTATCTGATGATTGCAAGGATAATACCAAAATGCTTTTATCATAATAATTTACCAATCGCATATACCTTGTTATATACGAAATTGCATATTCATCTATTGGCTCATTTTCTATAGCCTGTCTAATTTTATTAAAATATTCATCCGCGCTTTTATAATTTTTTCCTATTTCTCCGTCAACGCCTGTTATAAAAAAAGAATTAAACTGTTTAGCAGATATACCATATTTCTTTTCATATTTTATAGAATCACTTTCTTTATCGGCAACTCCAACAATAACATAGCCTATGGTATTTTTACCTGTATTTGCCATAGCTGTGAGCGTTTTAATAATTTTATGCAAGCAACCTTCGTTATATTGATCATTTTGCATAGAATGTAGCCCTATCTTCAAATCAAATAAAGGCTGTTCAATCTTAGATTGCATTAATAGATTTTCTAGTTTACTAATCCAATTATCAATAGCTGGATTTTGCACGTTCGAATCTATAAAACACTCTTTAATTATTCCTTCAATAGCACGAATCTTTTCATCTCGATATGATGCTTTCCAAACATCAGAAGATATGTCTCTAAACTCTCGTTCCCCTATTCCAGATAATACGCTAATTAACTTATCGGCATCTGCTAATTCTTTACCACTTGTAAGTATATTATAAAAAGCTAAAAATATTACCTGAAATGTTCTACCTTTTCCATGTGCTTCATCATTAAAAATCAGCCTACTAAAAGACATTTGAGAATCTTGTATAATTTTTTCAAATTCATCAAAAACACTCATAAATCGAGTAATAATATTATTTACTCCCTCACGTTCAATTGATTGCATTAATCTATTTACAAGAAATTCCGAATCATCTTCAAACCCATAAATAATATTAAGGTTTTTTGCCGTTGGTGATACCGTTGGTCCAAGCAAAGTATAAATCAGTAAATAACTAATTAACTCCTCATCTCTTGACAATCTCATATTTTTAATAGTAATAATCTGTTGCTTAACCCAAAAAACTTTTCTCAAATCTACTCCATAAGGTAAATCTGACGATGAGAGACTGATTTCCCGCATTTTTGACAACGGTAAAATATCTGAAGGCGATGAATCCCGTCTTATTTCAGTAGATATCTTTCTCACAATAGTGGAAAAAATTCCTGTAGCACCTGCTTGTCTTAAATCCTGACTTGACAATTGTCTTCCAGTCGCATTTATTCTTCGAAAAATTTCTTCTATTTCCTTATCATCAAAATGTGTGATGGATAGAGGAATTTGATAATTTGCAATGTCTACGCATACTTCCCTCGGAAGAATTGGTCGCCTTTGTTCTAACTCATTTATATCCAGTAAAGCTTTTGTTTCAGCCATAGTTGATAAATCGAAATATCCAATATTCTTTCCTAATTCAACAATATATTCCCCTCTTAGAAAGCTAAAAATAGCTTCAAGACGCTGCATTCCATCAATTATTTCATAGCACTGAGTTGCATTTCTTTCAAAATCAGCTAATAAAAACAACGGAACCGGATATGAACGAGCAATAGAATTAATAAAATTCTGCTTTTCTTCCAGTGTCCATACTAATTTTCGTTGATATTTCCTATTTACCCAAAACTTTCCATTACAATACCAGTTAAACAATAATTGTATACTTTCATTTCGTATTAATAAGTCTTTCATATTACTCCGTTTATCTCCCATAAAGCTACATTTCTTGTAATACATTAAACACATAATATAAACGTGAATACAAACCGCACTTAGAAATATTCAACATAAAATCATACTTTTTCATTCAATATCCTACCAAAATCTATACAATCGTCTATGATAATTTCATCAATTATAGTTTACACTAATTGCAAACCCGCCAAATCTCTCACCACCTCGACTGACAAACCAACATCTTCTGCAATTTCCTCAACAATCTATTTCCTTCTAGCAATCAAGCGCCGGGCAAACGCCCTTTTCTCTTCCGTAACCCTTCTTTCTGCTAGATCCGCAAATGCTTGACAAATAAATATCTTGTTCTCCCTACTTCACCTTAAAATTTCTATCCAAATTCGATAATTTTACCCAAGCCGATTTCCATACTGTGCCAAATACGTCTTTGCCCGCGTTAAAGGCAGCCCAATAATTTTTTCTTGCAGCTTTTTCAAAATTTCTACATCAGCAAGACCAACTTCCTGTCCTATTTCAATAATAGCCTGTATCTTGATCTTGTCAGACTCCGTCTCAATAACTGTTCCACCCATATTATTTCCCAGTCTTTCTTCCCGCTCTCCATTCAGAGTATGTGTGAGGATAAAGTTGACAACTTCATAACCTTATACCGGCTGTTTACCATACTGCGCCAAATAAAATTTTGCTTTTTCCAAGGTCAACCCAATCTTTTCCTGCATTTGCCGCAAAATCACTTCATCATCAAGTCCATTCTCCTGCCCTAGTTCAACCACCATCTTTGCAGCTCCCATACACATCAATCTTTCAGATTCCGTTTCAATAACTGTACCACCCATTATATTCACCAGCCTTTCTTCATTCTTATTTCCATTTGTGATATGTGTAATGATAGTGTTTACAAATCCTTTCAGATCTATCAGCTCATCATCCGACAATTCACCCGATTGATGCAGGCGTATCATCTCTTCCCTAAAATATGTAAGTTCCTCAATTACATTTTCGATATTTCCTTCTGATGCGATTTCCTTTTCATATCTCGCTATATAGAACGGAATATAGGGAAATAATCTTTTTTCAACAACCTTCTCCTTTGTAAAATCTTCCAGAATCACATTATCTGACTTATAATTCACTGTCTGCCCATCGGGAAAGGTAAATGTAACCGTCGTTGTTTTTGGTGTTCGTTCTGTCCTCTTAACATAAATAATTGAAAATCTCGGCATTGGTATGGTTGCGTGTCCGATATCCCATACTGCAAACTGTCTGGCAACAATAAAAGCATATTCCGCTATCCTGATTGCCATAGAGCCATCATCATAACTCTGGCATTCCAAAAGATATATCTCGTTTTCTATTCTGATTAAGAAGTCTGAAATCTGCTCCTCTATGTCCTTACTGCCATCTGCCGTTTCCGTTTCCGTCAGATACCCCTCCGAAGATAAAATGTCCACCTTTACATCCTTTGGATAATCCCGACCAAAAACATCATTGATAACAGGAACAAACAATCTCTTATGCTTCATTTTCATTGTTTTAAATACGTTATCGTAATCTGGTGTCTTTTTCTGCATGTGTACTTTCCTTTCTCTATTTACATTATACCTATTGGACAGTCGAAACGCAATCAAGTTCTCTACATTCCTTTTACAGTAAGATTAAAATATTCCATCCTTTTCTTTCTTCACTATATAATTCTGGATTCCAGAAATCCACCGAATCCATGAAAACAGTATTTTCATACTTTTACACTCCTTCCCCGCCTAAAATTTTACTTATCCCGCCTTTCTTCCATTTCCAGCACATGACGATACTGTTCTAATTCTAACTCTACTTTCCAGTTCCTCCGCTCTGCCGGACTATCTTTTTCAAACAGATAAGCTGCCCCGTCAGCAATATCAACTACCGTCAGCACAAGTGCAAGATAGTCATTTTTTAATTCCCGATACCCTTCATCTGACAGAGAGAAATCGCCAGACTGAATCTGTCCGGCGATCTCCTTCATAGTCATCTGCATTTCCTGTAAAGCATCCACAACCCGCTGTATATTCTCCTTCTTCCCTACCACAGAAATATGGGAGTATACACAACTTCTCGTAATAAAATCTTTCTTATAAATGCCGCTTAATGCAACTCTCTGTTCTATAATCGCCCTCGCCCATGCACTGGGGCGGAAAGCTATCGTTGGTTCCTTATGTTTTCCCGGCACCTTCATTTCCTCCTTCCTCATCTGATTCATCTACAAGACAATTCAACTGCTCCGCAAGGCTCCTTGATTGATCTGGGTATAAATGAGAATATGTATCAAGTGTTGTCTGAATTTTTTCATGTCCAAGCCTTTCCGAAACAAGTTTGGGTTGTGCACCAAGCTTTGAAATCAGTAAAGACGTATGGCTGTGCCTCAGATCGTGCAATCTGATTTTTTTCACGCCAGACAACCCTGTTCCCCTGATCATTTCCTTCTCTAAATATGATTTTGTTATCATGAACAATCTGTCATCCGCCATCATACCATATAGCCTGCTGACATATTCTTCCAGCTCTGCCACCAGAAAATCCGGAAGCGATATTACCCTTTTCCCCTTTACTGTTTTCGGTTCCGTAATCACATCCCTACTATTAATTCTCTGATATGATTTCGTGATTGATAAAGTCTTCTTCTCTGCATCAAAATCAGACAACGTAAGCGCAAGCAACTCGCCAAGACGAATCCCCGTCCAATAGAGAGTTAGAAATGCATAATAAGATACAGGCTTATCCTTAACAAATTCAATAAAGGTCTCAAATTCCTCCTGTGTCCAGAAATTCATTTCTTCTGCTTTCCCTTTTCCCATAGATCCCGCTTGCGTACATGGATTTCTGGGCAGATCATAATACCTTACAGCATAATTGAAGATTGCGCTAAGCTGATTGTGTATTGTTTTTAAATAAGTGGGAGAATATCCCTGCCTCATAAGGCTGTTCTGCCATCGCCGTATGTCTGCCGCTGTAATATCGGCAATCTTTTTATTCCCAAAATAAGGCAATACCTTCAGTTCGACAATATAATCTTTAGTCCGTACAGTGTTTTCCCGCAAACGTTCTTTCATATCATCCCTGTAAAGTTGCCAGAATGAAGTAAAATCCATATCCAGATTATGTGATTGCTGGTCAATAAATTTATTTGCCCATTCAGTCGCTTCCTTCTTAGTTTTGAAATTACGTTTATGCTTTTTTACATTCTTGCCCCTGTAATCCTTATAATAGAACTGAATATCCCAGAGGCCTTTTTCATTTTTTGTAACTGTCATATTTCTGCACCCTTTCTAAAAATTTCCCCAAGAGACGCATCTCTTAGGGTTAGAAACATTCTATACCGTCATACCATACAGTCTTTCGGCAAGAAATTTTTTAGGAACTTTGCCCGCCGTAACTATGTAGCCTTGCGCCGCCAATTCCTCGTTTAACTGCTTGACAACTTTGTACGCCTTTGCTCTGGAAACTCCCAAAATTTCCATGACTTCGTTCGCCGTATAATATATACTCTGTGCCATACTCCATCCCCCTTTCCATATTTTGGATAAATTAACATATTTCAGCATAAAGTAAACTTATATTCTTACATTTGTTCCTCAACGTAAGAATATATACGTATTTACACATCACATACGCTCTGGATCTATTCTCCCGTTTTTGAATCAGCATAAACTCTAACCACCTCCCACCCATCCGATGTGTTCTGTATTTGATAATTTAACTTTTGCTTTTGCAATACCTTATTCATTTTATTTATGCCATATGTACGATCTTGATTCTTATCTTCTCTCCCAAAAACATTATCATATAATTCCGCAAATTCTTCTCTAAATCGCTTTTGATCTGCTTTCTTTATCCGTATTTCCTTGTCAACATGCGAATCCAGAAAATCTGTGAAAAGTGCTTCTGCTTTCGTTTTCCCACATAAAGTTATGTCGTCATCCGCACAATACTGTTTCCCAAACCATGAAAGCTGGTATTCCAGATATTTTTGTCCGGGAAGCCTCCCAACTTTTTGATTTTTTAGCGCATTCTCTTCTTCCTCCATTTCCTGATAGATAAGTTCATATTGAGCAAGATACTTTTCCATTAACGATCTGGCAAATGAATTGTAGTATACTTGATTCGGTTTATCAGTCAGCCTCCCAAACCAATGTTTTGCATTTCTCCAATCTTCTTCCTTACCGTCATAATACTTACTTAGGAAATTATACTCATCACGTCTGCTCTTACAATTTGCTCCACATACCTCTCCGTAAGCAAGTTCAAAATAATGGTATGCTTCCTTTTGTTTCTCAAGATCATATATCCTATTTTGTATATATTTTTTATCAGGCCGCTTGATATATAATGTTTTCAAATCATTTTTATCCCTAACCCTTGCGCGGCCTACCATTTGTAAACACTTCACCATCAACATATCCGACACAACAATATTATCTATGTCATACAAATTAACACCATTATCCAAAACCGATGTCGTGATTAGTGCATATACATCATTTGGAAGTTTTTCCTTCTCTATTATCGAGCGATAAATATCATCCTTTTTACTTTCTGCATCAATAGCATATATTTTAGAATTTGTACCCTGCATAAAATTGCCCTTTTCCTTTCCCAATCTTTCCAGACTTTCTTTTACATTTCGGCAACGCTTTTTGTCGTCAATAAAGATAAGCCACTTTTCCTTTCTGCCGATGCTACTTATAATTTGCCCATATAATTCCTCAATTTCAGAATATGTAACTACGTTTAGGTAACTATAATCGCGTTGAAAATGATAGAACACTCCCGTATGTTTCTCGCAATTCATTATGGATCCCAGACACTCATATGGCGTTGCCGTCATATATATTCTGATTGCCTTTCTGAACACCGTGACTATAGACTGCAAAATCTTATCAGTATCAGGATTAAACATCGCGTCTGCTGTGAAAAAATGAGCTTCATCACAAATCACAAAAATATATCTTGATTTTGCGTTTCTCTGCACATCTTCCAAACGCTTCTTATTAAATAGCAATCCCTGATATGTCATCACATCCGCATATTCCCCGTAAGAATAAATTTGCTTTTCATCATCCTCACCCAAATTCCCTCCGTTTAATATGTGCTGATTTATCTGGCACCTTAACGCCAAACGATTACTAAGAATTAAGACTTTCTGCTTGGTAATATTATCACAGGCTAGTTGTTTTACATAAGGAATCACCTTCTTTTCAATAAAATAATTTTTTCCCTGTCCTGTTTGCGCCGAAATATATACCGGTTGATCCGGCTCCCACCTATCACAGCTTTTCCTCTTAATATCATAATCGTATTCGATTGCCACCTTATAGTGATCGCTGATTCCATCTGTAACTGTTTGGTTTCCACACTCTATCTGGGCAACATATTGCGGGGCCATAATGCACCCTTTTTGTTCTCCCCCATGGTCATATGAGAAACCCTTGTTATCAGAATAATATCTCATATCAGCGATATGGAGCCTGTGTTTTGTCTCATATTCCTCCACTGACATTACTGACGCGGGTATAATTATGCGTCCAGCTTCCGTCTCTCCAAAATCTTCTACCTCAACTGTAGATACAGATAAAAGTTCCACATCCAGTGCTCCCTCAATATCTTCCTTTAAATCTTTAGATTTAATATCCTGAGGATGGCTTTCTGCAAACTGGCGGAACTCCTCTACACGTTCGCATGGATAAAAATCGCAATCTTCGCAATGTCCAAACATATACTGCGCCTTTTCTGCCTCTGTCAAAGATTTAAGCCATTTACTCTCAATCATTTTCTACCTCCTGAATTTTCATTCTTTGTGAATTGTGAATGGTATATATTAACAATTCACAATTCCCGTTTCTAAATAGTCTTTTTATAATCGATACACAATCACTATATTGGAATACAATTTTTCTTTGAATTCATCAATCTTCATCCTCCTCTCCAATAATGAATATTGCCATCAAATAAATTACAGATACTTTGTCATGTTGACAAATGGGATGCCAACCCTTATCTTTGATTTTAGAGAGCATACTTTATTTATTCAAGAACCCGAACATTCAATCCTCAAGTAACCAAAATACGATTTTTTCACTCATTTGTATTACTTGATAAATTTAAGGAGAAATGATTATGACTTATGCAGTTTTTTATAATGGTGGGTATGATTATCTTGACGAAGGCAATTACACACTTTTTTCATCCGATAGCACGCATGAAGCTTTGTTTCACTATGCTGCTATAGATATAACTTCTTTATCAGAATTATTTGAGCTATATATTAATTCCAAAATTGATATTGCCACGCTTGAGTTAAAACACTCCGCAGATAACGATGACATTATCTCTAACATCGTGGAATTAATGAAATCTTTTCATCCATATTACATCCATGAGCACAAAAAAGTTATCATAAAAGCAATCGGGGGATATTTTAATGAATTATTGATCTATTCAGTTTACAATCAAAACACTATTACCCCCGAATTGCCCCTTCAGAAAGACTGGTATTTTAGCCGGTTCAAGGGTCTTATGCCTTTTTTTATACAAGAACAAAATGGCTTCTATCCTGATGGATTATATCCAGATGACTTTTATAATCAATATCGGAATTGGATTGATGATAAGGATTTTGATACAAGAGAAATTGAGGAAGCATTACTGCCAGTACCTAAGACAATGCCATCTATATTTTCCACAGAAGTAGAAACACATAAAATTATATGTAGTATGCTATATTTTATCTTGGATGCTTCTGCAGACGCTCTAAAAGATCTATCCATTACTCAACGTATATGGTTTTTTAATAATATTTTTTATTCTAGGTCTCAAACACATATAACAAAACGCCTTTCGTTTTTACCGCCAATTATATATAAAGAAAATGATAAAAAAAATGGTGATTACCGTCAGGAAGTGGAGCATAGATCTGAAATATATGATGTGTTTACGCCAATTTATATGCTAAACAATTTAGACACAGAATACGAAGATCTTTCTGCACTTATACCTGAATCTTTTTCTTTAGCCATTGAGTATGCAAAAAAATTTGGAGATTCTGTCTTTTATGAAAAATATGAAATTAATAGCTTATTTGAATTATTACTTCAAGAAGTACTCTTCATGATAAAATCAAATGCAAAAATCAAAAAATGTAAAAATTGCGACATGTACTTTACCACAAATAAATCAAACCAAGTATATTGCAAGCGATTGTTTGAAAATACCAAAAAGACTTGTTCAAAAATTGGACCAAGCCGCAACCACAGAAAAAACAGAGATGAAATCAAAAAAATATATGATAAGATTTACCAAATGCATCTTTCCCATACTAGGAAGGATATACCTGATACTATGAGTAAATTTTATCAATGGAGCGAAGAAGCATCAGACAAGTATAAAAACATGAGAAGTGGAAAATTCTCAGTTGAAGAATTCATCAAATGGTTAATTGACACAACTCCAGAGCTAAAAAATAATTATCTGCAACATATGTCTGACCTTAGCAATCATTAAAAGAAGAGGGGCATAGGGAACCTAAAAACTGGTTCCCCTCCGTTTGCCTAATTATCTGTCTTTCTCTTTTTCAGGTAGTGTAAAATAGTTTGTGTCTTTGGGAAAAAATACCTCTTTTTTGGTAAGAATCAAGATATGACAGTTCTTATCGAAAAGGAGGATTTTTTATGCCTGCAACAAAACAGCAGATACGACAGATCATTGCAAATAACAACCTAAACAGCGTGGCCGATGTCTACAGCCTTCTAAGGGACAGCTTCAAGGATATCCTGCAGGAGCTTATGTGTTGTCCGTCAAATTAAAAGGAGGTGCATCCGTCAGATTAAAAGCGGGCTGATA
>CAJUBQ010000137.1 GCA_910584595.1 uncultured Eubacterium sp. | reverse complement strand
ATTTTTTGCATAGAAAAGGAGCTGCGCACTAATCACTTAGTGCGACAGCCCCATTTTAATTTCACCAGTTTTTTGTCTGATGAAATTATGAGCAGGTCGGAAACTGATTTAATCGGTGATTCTGTTCATCATCAGCATTGTAATGGAATAGTCAGATTCTGACAGAAATCGTGGTTGATTAATTATATTTAAGAAAATAGTTGATATTGTCCACTAAATAAAATATACTTAGTAAGTGGACGATATCAACTATAATGAGTGAAGGAGGTAATATGAGCGGAATCGATAAAACTATTAATGAAATAAGAAGATTCAACCGCTTTTATACGGTAAGTATGGGCTTTTTGGATTCAGATTATTTTGACACAGAATATTCAATAGTAGAAACAAGAATTTTATTTGAAATTAAGACACATGAAAAATGTATTCAAAGCAATATTGCAAAAAGCTTGCATATAGACAAAAGTTATTTAAGCAGGCTCATGAAACGTTTTTATAGTAACGGACTCATAGAGAAAGCTAAATCGGACGAGGATAAAAGAGCAACATATATTGCACTGACAGAAAAGGGAATTTTGGAAACAGAAAGATTGATTACTGTAACAGATAATCAAATCAGAACAAAAATAAGTGGTTTAAGTTCTGATGAATGTGAAGAGTTATGCGATGCGTTGAACACGGTAATTTTAATTTTAGGAAAAGAGGTATAAAACATATGAAGGTTATCCCGTTTGAAGAAAGATATAGACAAGATTTTATCAATTTTAATACTGATTGGATAGTTTCAAATTTTGGATTTTTGGAAGAACACGACAAAGAAACATTTGAGAAAATTGATGAAAAAATAGAAGCAGGAGCTATGATATTTTTTGCTGTTGAAAACGATGTAGCATTGGCAACATGTATGGCAATACCGATGGAAGGTACGACATGGGAAATATGCAAGCTTGGTTCAAATAAAAATATTCCGCATAAAGGTGCTGGAAGTGCGGTATTTGAAGAAGCGATGAAATGGGCGTTAAATCATGGTGCAGAAAGACTTTTCATTCTCTCAAACAGCAAATTGAAGCCGGCCCTTCATATCTATAAAAAATATGGTTTTAAAGAAATTAAACTTGAAAATTATGAATATATCAGAGGTGATATTGCCTTTGAATATAAGAAAGAAAGTACAGGTAATATGAAGATAGTAGTAAAGAAAAAGGATGCCGTAAAGAAAGTTTTTAAAGGTGTTTCATTAGATTCTCTTGCAGTAGGCAGGAAATCGCAGGTTACAAAAATGAACTATGTCATAGGGAATTATGCCTCACCTCATCAACATCCTAATGAACAAAGCGGATATGTAATTTCGGGGAAGTATGAACTGAATGAAGGCGATACATATTCCATTCCCGGCAATCAGATACATTCTTTTAATGTCATTGAAGGCGGCGAGGTAGTTGATGTTTTTACACCGCCCAGAGAAGATTATCTTTAATGATTAAACTAATATTATTAGGGTGTGTCTGAAAACTAAATGTTATGAAATAAATGAGATGTGCGCTATAACTGCAGTATCATTGACCTGTATGACCGGAGCGTGATTGACGGTATTACTGCCCACAATATTAACCAATTATACCTAAAAAACGACCAAATATGCTAAAACCACTTTTTTAGTGGTTTTTTTTGTTATAGTAATATGGTGAAATGAGAGTAGCAATAACGGTTGATGATATGTCAGTTGATTTTTGAGCAGAAAGGAGAAAATTATGAACACTTGTGAAAACAAAAGCCCATGCCCTTGTACGTACGATTGCACGAATCATGGGAAATGTTGCGCCTGTGTTGCGCATCACCGTGATCATGACGAAGGAGTTCCTGCCTGTTTCTTTTCAAAAGAAGCTGAGGCTACATATGACAGGAGCATAGAGAATCTGGCGAGGGATCACGGATTGTTAAAATAGCAGAGAATAAAAAAGGAAATGTCTGCCAAAGCAGACAGATAGGAGCGTTGAAATGGAAAAACCAGTTTTTATAGGATTATCACATGTATGTATTTTTGTGGATGATGTGGAAGAAGCATTTGCATATTACGAAAGGATATTAGGTGCAGTTCCAAATCAGCATATTCCTCACTGGAAAAATAAAGGTTTTTTTCAGGCGGGAGGTTTTATTAAGGAAGCAGAGGAGGGCGATGTTTCCATCGGATTCATGGATGTGCCGGGAACCCGTCTTACGCTGGAGATCATGTGTTACCACAGACCGGAGGGGCGGAAGGAACCGTTTATATTTGCAGCAAATGATGTCAGCGGAGCAAGACATGTTGCGCTGAAAATAACCAATATTGAAGAAGCTTTTGAATATATAAAGGCGCAGCCTGACGTTACGCTGATTAATACGACACAGGATTATAAGGTATACCAGATCAGTAAAACAGAGCCATCTGAATTCTATTATTTTGATAAGGAAAAAGAAAATGATATGCAGGCAAAACAGAAGGCAGCAGATATTTTAGGAAATACAAAATATTTTTACTTTATTGATAAATATGGTCTTCAGTGGGAGTTTGAGCAGGGACATACAGATATAGGAGATTGAGGAGGAAAGTTATGCCATTTATAAATTCTAGAGTGAGTATTCCAATGACAGAGCAGCAGAAGGACTCGGTAAAAGAAAAGCTCGGCAACGCAATCACCATGATTCCGGGAAAGTCGGAAGAATGGCTTATGCTGGAATTTACAGATAATTGTAATTTATATTTCGGAGGAGCAAAAGCACAGCCGGCAGCTATGATAGAAATTAAAGTTTTTGGCAGCATCCCGGAGAATTGCCTTGACGGAATGACAAAAAGGATTTGTGAAATATATGAAACAGAACTTCAGATTAAAAAAGACTGCATTTATGTTAAATACGAGGAATGCTATAAATGGGGTTGGAACGGAAGAAATTTTTAGCGGGAAAGAAAAGTGCCTGCATATTTAATATGCCATCCAGTGATATTTTTCAGATTTGTGCGAGCCAATGCAAGGAGATGGCAGGAAGCTTGGCATGAGATGTGACATCTATTTTCCAACGGAATACAGCAATGCCGCAGCATCCATGTATGATATGATGAGTGCTGCTTTGCTGAAAAACAAGGATGGAGATATGTCCACGGATTTTAAGGCAAATGGTGAGCAGGGAGTGAGGCTCCGGCTCAAGAAATGTGGAGAATTATGTTACGAATGACTGGCTGAAGAAGTGTATAGGGTATTAGAGGAACGTATATAAAAAGAGGACTTCGTTCAGCATATCAGTGAGTTTTAGCAGGGAGGCATGACATGGAGACAGAGATAAAGGAAATTATACCGAGGATTTTAAGGGATATGAATGATGGTGTGCTGGTGCTGGATATGCATGGGCAGATATTATATCTCAATGACCGGGGACACGTTATGCTGGGCGTGGATGAGGATATGATTGGCAGAAAGTATGGAAAAGCATTTCTGGCAGGGGACTCAGATGAAACAAATGATAAATTCCATCAGTTTGTTTTGGATGCCGTTTACGACAAGGATCATGCGCACAGCGGTGAAGCGGTTTATAAAGCAAAAAGTAAGGAACTGCGTTATTTTAACCTGACATCCTCCTTTTTATATGGAGAAACCAAAAAGAAAAAAATAGGAATCGTTGTTCTATTTACGGATGTTACAGAGGTTGCCAGACTGAACATACAGCGCCGGGAGTCTTCCACTATATTTGCAGTATTGATGATTTGCGTATGCATATACCTTTTTTTATGGAGTTTTTTGCGCTATCTCAATGTGGAGCCTCCTGCATGGGTGATGAGCCTGATGATTGAGGGTATTTCTGTAGTAATGTTTTTTATTATACTGAAAACCACTTCGTTTTCACTTAAAGACATTGGACTTAGAATTAAAAATGTAAAGGCTACCTTTATTCCGAACATTTTGATTACTTTGGCGGGAATCGTTATTCTGATTTTGGGAAAGATTGCAATTTTGAAGACAGTGCCGGGATTTTTCCCTGAAGGCGCACCTTTTTGGGATTGGAGTGTTGGAACCTTTGCAGACATCATTTATCCCTTTACGGTAATACTGCAGGAATTTTTGGCAAGGGGCGTCATGCAGGAAAATTTAAATCGTATTTTCATAGGAAAATATGGAGGAGCGACATCCATTGCCGTATCCGCATTGATGTTCGGCGTGCTTCATATAGCTTACGGATTGCCATTTATGATTGGCGCTTCGGTTTTGTTGGGAGCATTGGGGGTGTTGTACCATAAACAGGGAAATATATGGGGACTGTGCATCGTCCACTATGTACTGGGAGAAGCGGCAACCTTTTTAAGATATCTGATATGAAAGGGAATGCGAAGTAATACTATTTAGAAAACGGAGGATAGCAATATGACGATTATGAGAATTTTGAAAGAAGATGAATTGACGATAAAGATAATTGGCAGGCTGGAAACGGTTACTGCCCCGAAGCTGGAGGAAGAATTCAAAACTTGTTTGCAGGGCGTGAAAACGCTCATTATGGATCTGGAGGGTTTGGAGTACATTTCTTCAGCAGGACTCCGCGTGTTGTTCTCGGCGCAGAAGACCATGAATAAGCAGGGCAGGATGATTGTCAGGAATGTGAATGAGGATGTGATGGAGGTTTTTGAAGTAACCGGGTCTGTTGATGTACTGACAATAGTAAAAAGTTAATCCGGCATTAGGAGGCAAATTATGATGTATCTGAAATTGGCTTTAACCGCCCTCTGTCCGGTCTTTGCTACTGTCTGTCTTTATTTTTTGTATCAAAAGACGGTATTTGGCAGATGGGAGGCCAGACATAAACAACTCCTTTATGGTTGTGTGTTTGGCATTGTATCGGTTTTTTGTTCAGAGTTTGGAACACCGGCTTATGGTGTTATTATCAATGTAAGGGATGCTGCGCCGCTTTGCGCCGGGTTGATTTTTGGCTCTCCTGCCGGTATCATGGCGGGAATTATCGGTGGTGTGGAACGATGGTTTGCCGTTTTGTGGGGAGCCAGCGCTTATACACGCATTGCCTGTTCTCTGTCAACGGTTATTGCCGGTTTTATGGGCGCAGTGTTAAGGAAGTGGATGTTTGATAACAAAAAACCGGCATGGTACTACGGATTTGCCATAGGGCTTGTCATGGAAGTACTGCATATGCTGATGATATTTTTCACCAATATGGGCGATGTGCATCAGGCATTTACATTTGTAAAAAACTGTTCTGTGCCGATGATGATGGCAAATGCTGTTTCCGTAATGCTTTCATTGATGGCAGTATCTCTTATAGGAAAAGAAAAACTGCAAGTCCAGACAGAATATAAAAAACTGTCGCAGACTTTTTCAAGGTGGCTGCTGTTCGTTGTGATTGCGGCATTTAGCGTAACCAGCATATTTATTTATCTGTTACAGACCAGTTTTTCTGTCAGAGAGCATGAGGCGCTGCTCGCACTGAATATTGAAGATGTAAAAGCGGATATTGAAGATGCGTCTGATGAGAATCTTTTGAAATTGACATATGGCGTTGTGGATGATATTAGTGCGGCAAAAACCGTAGATAATAATCTCCTTTTGGAAATAAGAGCAAAGCCGGGAAATGATTTTTCCGAAATCAATGTAATTAATGAAAGCGGAATAATTATCTATTCCACAACAAAAGAGTATATCGGTTTTGATATGTCTTCCGGAGAACAGTCAGAAGAGTTTCTTGTCCTTCTAAATGGAGAAAAGGAATTTGTCCAGAGTTATCAGCCGCTTTCAAAGGACGGGGTAACCTATATGAAGTATGCCGGGGCTGCTTTAAAGGATGGCGGCTTTGTGCAGGTGGGATACAATGCGGAACGTTTCCGGCAGGATATAGACAAGCAGGTAATCGGTGTTACAAGAAACCGTCATATAGGGGAAAACGGTTGCATGATTGTTTCTACCGATGACTGGAATATTGTGAGTGACCCGTATGGCAATGAAGGAAGCAATCTGGAAGTAACGGATATTTGGATAGATACAGAGAAGATGCGGGAAAATGTGCGGTATCGGTCTTTCGTATACGGTGAGGACTGTTATCTGATGTATGCCGTAGCAGAAGGGTATTATATTATTGCTGCCATGCCGGTAAAGGATGTGTTGTTTTCCAGGGATTTATCTGTTTACGTGACATTGTTCATGGAAATTCTTGTATTTGTCATCCTCTTTGCAATGGTTTATTTCCTGATTAAAAAGCTTGTGGTTGAGAATATCCATAAGATTAACCGGACGCTGGGGGAGATTACGGGAGGAAATCTGAATGTGTTTGTCAATGTCCGTACAAATGAAGAGTTTGTATCACTTTCCGATGATATCAATTCTACTGTCATGACATTAAAAGGGTATATTGCGGAAGCGGCAGCGAGGATTGATAAGGAACTGGAGGTGGCAAAAATTATCCAGTCCTCTACCCTGCCCGGTATTTTCCCGCCCTACCCTGACCATAGTGATTTTGACATTTTTGCCACAATGGATACGGCAAAGGAAGTGGGTGGGGATTTCTATGATTTCTATCTGCTAGACGAAAACCGTCTGGCGTTTCTGATTGCGGATGTTTCAGGGAAAGGTATCACGGCGGCAATGTTTATGATGAAGGCAAAAACATTGCTTAAGAGCTATGCGGAGAAGGAAACAGATGTTGCCGGCATTCTCACAGAAACCAACAGGGCGCTGTGTGAAGGAAACGAGGCGGAAATGTTTGTAACCTGTTTTATGGGTATCTTAAATTTGGAGTCGCATACGCTTACATTTGCCAATGCCGGTCATAATCCTCCTCTGGTACGGCAAAGAGACGGAGCATTTGAATACCTTGTATTCCGGCCGGGATTTGTTTTGGGTGAAATGGAACAGATCCGTTACCGTATAGGGGAAATACCGTTTGAACCCGGAGACGAGATATATCTGTATACTGATGGCGTGACGGAGGCAACAAACAGCTCCATAGAGCTTTATGGCAATGAACGTCTGCTGGAGGTGCTGAACAGTGCCTGTGGCAGGAGTGCGGAAGAAGTATGCCGTATTGTAAAATCCGATGTAGACAGGTTTGTGGGGGAGGCTCCCCAGTTTGACGATATTACGATGCTTCACTTAAGGTTTTTGCCAAAAAACAGGATTACCGTCATACCGACGATGGAAAGCATAACACAGGTTATGGCATTTGTGGAGAATACTTTGGAGAGTTTCCATGTGCCGGGGAAGGTTATGGTAAAGATGAATATCGCCGTTGATGAGATTTTTTCCAATATCGTCCGATACAGCGGGGCGGGAGAGGCCAAGGTGGAATGCAGAGTAGGACAAAAGGAGATAACGGTTATTTTTACAGATGATGGATCTCCTTATGACCCGACGGGGAAACCTGACCCTGATACAGGGGCTGTAGCTGAAGAACGCGTTGCCGGAGGGATGGGTATCTTTATCGTAAAGAGTTTTATGGACAGTGTTGAGTACTCTTACCGTGACGAGAGGAATATTTTGATATTGAAAAAGCAGTTTCTCCCATGACTGGCATAAGCTGATGGCAATGTTCGTGAATACTATTTTCTCTGTATTGGACAGCAAAAGTCGGGGCTATTCGTATTGTTGACAAAAAGTTAGAAAGTAATCATAATATTTATGGTAACATTTATAACTTTTGGAGTATCACAGGCATTTTCTGTTACAAGTAAAGCAGATACAATAAAAGGATTACAGGGAAATGAATATAAGGCAGTGAGTGAAGAAGAGCTCATAAAGAATTTTATGATATCTGGAGAAGAGATAGCAGAATATGCCGCAGAGACACCAACCGTCTCATCATATAAATTCAATATGGAAAAAGCATTTGTAAATACCATTGTAAACTTAAGTGTAACACTTGATGGTGTTTCATCAGATGCAACCTGTAGATTTATTGCACAGGGAGGAAATTATCCATATGGTATGAGGGATAAATACTTTACTATGAATACAGCAACAACCGGAACATGGACACCGGATATGGACGGAACGTATAAGATATTTGTGGATATTACAGAAGCCGGAAGAACATTCAGAAGGTACATTTGCAGTGAATACATTGTGGCAAAAGAACCCCAGGAGACAACTACAACAGTTTATTATAAAGGATATACAAATCCGAAGATTCACTATCAGGTAGGGAATGGAGCATGGACTGCCAATAATGGTGTATATATGACTCCGTGTACAGATGTAGAAGGTTTTGATTATGTAATTACCATCGATCTGAACGGGGCAACCGGTATTACGGCATGCTTTAATGATGGATATGGAAACTGGGATAATAATAACGGGCAGGATTACAAGTTTGGAGCCGGATATTATACATATAAAAATGGTGTGGTAACTAAGATTGAAAAACCGAGCGGCGAACTGAAGATCAATTCAGTAACATCATCCGCCGGAGATAATATTCAGATGGGGACATCGACAACCATTACAATTAATGCAAGCGGCGGTGCAGGAGGATATAAATATAGTCTGTATTACTATTTATATGGTTCGGGCAGAATATATTATTTGTTAAAAGACAGTTCTGCAAATACAGCGGTATTTACACCGGATTACCCGAGAGAGACATATTTATATGTGGATGTTATTGATCAGGATGGCAATAAGGTAAGTATACAGAAGATACTTCAGGTAAATAACGTTGCAGAAAATCAGATTACTATTTATTATAGAGCTTCCAATCCTACAAATATCCACTACCAGATTGGAAACGGGGCATGGACGGATGTGCCTGGAGTGGCAATGGAAGTGGCTTCAGATAAAGCCGGATATTATAAGAAAGTAATTAATCTTGGTGATGCAACTACACTAAAGGCATGTTTTAACGATGGAAATAATTGGGATAATAACGATAATAAGGATTATTATTTTGATGCACCCGGAACATATATTGTAGAAAACAAAACAATTAAAAAGAACGGTTAAACAACATAAGGGCTTTCGCAAGGAAGATTGTGAACACGGAAATTATTTACATTTAGACTTTGATGGCGGTAGAGAGAAATCTTTGCCGCTTTTTATTGACTTCCAGACACATGTGTTGTATAATGATTTCAGACATGCGTGTCGGAAAGTGGGACTGCTTATGAATAAAAGAGGACAGGAAACAAGGAAACATATAAAGAAATGTGCATGTTCTTTATTTGCAGAAAAAGGTTTTAAACAAGTGACAATGAAGGATATCTGCGATGTGGCAAAATTAAGCAGAGGCGGGTTGTATTGCCATTACGAAAGCACACGTCAAATCTTTCAAGAGATTATTGATGATATGAGTGGTGAGCAGGATAATGAGATCGATTTAAGAATAGAACGAAATTGTTCGGCAGTAACTATTTTGGATGAACTTTTAAACAAGTATGAGAATGAAATGCTTGACAGCCAATCTTCATTAAGTATAGCAATATATGAATATTTTAGCATTCGTGATATTGCTAATCTGAGTAATACGCTATATGAACAATATTTAATTTCAGCAAATACATGGAAGAAGCTTATACAATACGGGATGGACAGGCATGAATTTAATGAAGTGGATATTTCCGCAGTATTTGATTTAATTGTGTTTTCGTATCAAGGGGTAAGGATGTACAGTAAACTTATGACTGTGGATAAAGAAACACCTTCCAGAATATTAAAACAAATAAGAAAAATATTAGTGAAAAGCAGCGATAATAGCGATATTGTTTAAATATTTTAACATGAATTAAAACGCATTATTATTCCTTGCGTTTAATGTAAAAAGGTGGTGTGAAAGATTTGAAATTAAAAATTATTGGCAGCGGCGGCATGTCAATTATTCCGAGTTCATTTTGTAAATGTAAAATTTGTGAGGAAGCCAGGCAAAAAGGTGGCAGGTATGAACGGTTAGGACCAAGCCTATATATTGACGATATCAAAATGTTGATAGATACACCCGAAGATATTGCGGTAGCCTGCAACAGACAAAGAATATCGGAAGTGAAACACCTTTCCATTTCCCATAGTGACCCAGACCATGTCAGGGGTATTCGGATTGTTG
>CAJUBQ010000136.1 GCA_910584595.1 uncultured Eubacterium sp. | reverse complement strand
GTCTTTAGCTGCTGGCGTTTAGCCAGGGCGAACCAGGCGCTGCGACCGTCCGGCTTTCATAGTTTAGATGCAGAATACTTAGTGATTCTTAGCATTCTGGAACTGACACAGGCAGACCAGGCAAACGCACGCTAGCAGCGTTCGGGAATCCAAAATATACAACACATAATCCAAACTGCTACCATCAAATTCCAAAAACTTGAAAATTTCTGATCTAGTGCATTGACTTTTTGATCTTGGTATTGTAGAATTGATAAAATTCAAAAAACAAAGAAAAATAAAGGAATCGGAACGCACCCGAAGAAAGAGAGGATATTGCATATGGCAACCATTATCGGCGAAGGCATTACATTTGATGACGTACTTTTAGTCCCGGCTTACTCAGAAGTTACTCCGAACATGATTGATCTATCTACAAAGCTTACAAACACAATCTCCCTGAACATTCCTATGATGAGTGCAAGTATGGATACCGTCACAGAACATCGTATGGCGATTGCTATGGCCAGACAAGGCGGTATTGGCATCATCCACAAAAATATGTCCATAGAAGCACAGGCTGAAGAAGTAGACAAAGTAAAACGCTCGGAAAACGGCGTTATTACAGATCCGTTTTCACTCTCTGAAGACAATACCCTTTTAGACGCTGATGATTTAATGGCAAAGTTCCGTATTTCAGGCGTTCCGATCACCAATAACGGTAAACTTGTCGGCATTATTACAAATCGTGATTTAAAGTTTGAAACCGACTATTCTAAAAAAATCAAAGACTGCATGACTTCCGAAGGTCTGATTACTGCCAGAGAAGGAATCACACTCGAAGAAGCAAAACAGATTCTTGCAAAAGCAAGAAAAGAAAAACTCCCTATTGTAGATGAAGACAACAATTTAAAAGGTCTGATTACCATCAAAGATATTGAAAAGCAAATCAAATATCCAGATTCCGCAAAAGATGAACAGGGCCGTCTGCTTTGCGGCGCCGGCGTAGGCATTACTGCCAATATGATGGATCGCGTAGAAGCGCTGGTAGGCGCTCATGTCGATGTTATTGTCGTAGACTCCGCACATGGCCATTCCAAAAATATATTAAAAGCAGTGAGAAACATCAAGTCTGCTTATCCGAATCTGCAGGTAATTGCCGGAAATATCGCAACCGGTGAAGCCGCTAAAGCATTGATTGAAGCTGGCGCAGATTGTGTAAAAGTCGGTATCGGGCCGGGTTCTATTTGTACGACTCGTGTTGTTTCCGGTATTGGCGTACCGCAAATTACCGCTATTATGGACTGTTATCAGGTTGCAAGCAAATACAATATCCCTGTCATTGCAGACGGCGGTATTAAATATTCCGGAGATATGACAAAGGCGCTTGCCGCAGGCGCGAATGTATGTATGATGGGCTCCATTTTCGCAGGATGCGATGAAGCGCCGGGAACCTTTGAATTATTCCAGGGCAGAAAATATAAAGTATACCGTGGCATGGGTTCTCTTGCTGCCATGGAAAATGGCAGCAAAGACCGCTATTTTCAGGAAAATGCAAAAAAACTCGTACCTGAAGGCGTAGAAGGACGTGTTGCTTATAAGGGATCTGTAGAAGACACGGTATTTCAGCTAATCGGCGGTATCCGTTCCGGCATGGGCTACTGCGGATGTCCTACTATCGAAACACTGCATGAAAACGGAAAATTTATAAAGATATCTGCAGCTTCCTTAAAAGAAAGCCATCCACATGATATTCACATTACCAAAGAAGCTCCAAATTATAGCATGGACGAATAACAGCCTTCCAAATTTTTAAGGAAACTTCATATAAAACAGCAGAGTCCAAATTTAGGTTTGGTTGCTCTGCTGTATTTTTTTAGCAGGATCGTTTCTTTTTTATATTTTGTAAAATGTGCATAAATACTTTGTAATATTTTGTTAAAAAATTAGTTGCATCGTCATGACGAATTCGTTATACTATTCTTATCCGCAGAAAAATATACAAAAGAACATTGATTTACGGAAAGGAGAATTTATGAAAAATTTAATCAAACAAATATCCTGTCTTTTACTTGCATTGGTAATGACTGCCAGTATAGCTTTCCTGGCTCCGACAGATGTAAACGCCAAAATCAAAAATATTGTCAAACCGGAATCCTGGGAAGTTGCTACCGGTGGCGTTCCTGTCGTTAAGGATTTTACGCTTCCATCCGATTCCTCTGAGGTATATCTGTTTGTCGGCTCCAACGCACCTTGTGCCTTTACCATGATGATCTTTAACGGCGAAGACATGGAAATAGACTCCATACGAATTACAGAATCCGATTCTTCCTGGGATACAGACAGTAACGGCATATATGCGAATGGATATCGGGGCAGTTTTACATCTGGTGACTATCATGTTGCAATTACTTTCGATACGTCGACCGCATTCCAGTTTGCTGTCGTTGCAGATATCAAAGAAGCTGTCATTAGCAATTCTGTGCTGACAATCACCGAAGGCTTTACAAAAAAACTAACTGTAAAAGATAATACCGGAGCGGTCACCTGGAAATCCAGCAAGCCTTCTGTTGCCTCCGTAGACAAATCCGGCAAAATAACCGCAAAAAAACCAGGTAAATGCACAATTACAGCGAATGTAGACGGATCTGATTTAAAATGCAGCGTAACGGTAAAAAGCAATAAATATGTTTCCGCAAAGCTGACAAACAGTGAAATTCCATATGGAAAAGCAAGCTGGGAAGCATACAGCGCGAATTATGATGAAAAAGGGAATCTGGTTATCAAATTCAGAATGATTAATAACTGCGGACATTACTCTGAATATCTGAAAAACTTAAGCGTAAAAGTAAAAACAGCAAAAGGCTCTACGGTTGCTGCCTATAAAGAAGCCAAAAAAACACTTTATGTTGCAGACCAAAGCCATAAAGATTTCAAAATTACCATTCCAAAAGCTGACTTAAAAATAAAAAAACCGGTGGATTTAAGAAATGCTTCAGTGCAAACCGACGGAAGCTTTGGATATACGTATTATACTTACAATTAGCCATACTATAAAAAACATCTCTTCCACAGCTTCATCAGCTGCAAAAGAGATGTTTTTTATTACTTTTTATTCGCTTTATTTTCCGGATTTATTTTTTCCTGCTGCACCCGTATCTTTTTTGTTGTTGTCTGTTCCTGCGCTGCGATTTTTCTTGTCTGTGCTGTCTGTCGTGTTATCTGTGCCTGTTGTAGCATTGTCTGTCATGTCTGTTCCTGTTGTGCCGTTTCCTGCTGCACCCGTATCATTCGCTGTGCCCGTTCCGGCAGCTCCATTGGCATCTGTACCATTGTTTGTCGTGCCTGTTCCGGCAGTTCCGTTAGCGCCTGTGCCATTGTTTGTTGTGCCTGCTTCATTGCCATTATTTCCATTACCATCTGTTAAGTCCTGCACGCCATCCATGACATCATCCCCGATATCTTCAGCTCCATCGATCATATCATCTACAACATTTCCATTATTGTTGTTATTATCTGTACCATTTGTAACAGAGTTCGTGTTATCATTCACTCCATCATCCACAGCGCTGTTTGTGCCGTTTGTACGATCCGATTCATTATTTTGTGTAGTACTGTTTTGTTCATCTTTTGTTGTACCACATCCGACAACAACGGTCAGTGCCAGTGCTGTCAAAAATCCTAACATTAATTTTTTCATACTGTTGTCTCCTTTTTACTCATGGTATAGTCATCCGATGACCGGATGAAACTTATTGTCTCCATCAGACAGCAAACTATACATTTATTTACGCATCTTTGGCTGGAAAATGAGAGAAGCCAGATAGCCAAGTACAAGTGCGCCCGAAACACCTACTGCACAGGACGTAAATCCGCCCATAAAAAGCCCGATAAAACCATTTTGGTCAATAGCTTCCCGCATCCCCTTCCAAAGCAGATTGCCAAATCCTAACAACGGGACACTGGCGCCTGCTCCGGCATACTCCATAAGCGGTTCATAGATCCCGATTGCTCCAAGCACCGTTCCGGTACATACAAGCGTAACCATAATACGCCCCGGGAGCATTTTTGTTTTTTCCATTAATATTTGAGCAAGTGCGCAAATCAGCCCGCCGACCCAAAAAGCATTGATATAATCCATTTGAAAATCTCCCTTCTGTTCACTTTATTTGTAGCCATTCAGATAACCCCATGGCACTGTTACCTTTCTTTGCTCATTTGTCTTATTGACTCCGTAATTCACTTATTCGTTATACTCAATCACCACTCCATGAGCCGTTCCCGGTACATTCTGACCTTCATTAAAGCTCACCTGTGAAAGCATTGCCCCGGTAGGCACAAATAAAATCCTTTTCATACTCCCGGATTCTATCTGCGGCAAAAAATGTGCGCTTAGAGTCGTTGCAGAACATCCGCAGCCCGAACCGCCTGACTGGGTTCCCTGCTCTTCTTTGTCAAAAATTTCAATTCCGCAATCTGTATGGTTGCTGCTGATATCGTATCCTTCATCTTTTACAAGTTTCCATAAAATTTCCTGTCCAACGTAACCAAGATCACCTGTTATAATCAAATCATAATCTTTGGGCGTACGTCCAAAATCAAGAAAGTTCTGTACAATCAACTTTGCCGCTGCCGGAGCCATTGCCGCTCCCATATTCATCGAATCCCGAATCCCATAGTCCGTGATCACTCCGGTTGTAATCCCCGTAATTTTAGCCTTTCCTCCACTTTTTCCAAGTACAAACGCCCCGCTGCCGGTAACCGTCCAAGTCGCTGACAACGGACGCTGATTGGCATATTCCACCGGAAAACGAAACTGTTTTTCTGCACTGGCAAAATGGCTGGATGTAATCGCCATCACATAATCCGCATATCCTGCTGCCACACACATCGCTCCCAAAGACAAAGCCTCCCCGCATGTCGAACAGGCTCCGTATAATCCAAACAGTGGTATCTCATAATTCATCAGTCCAAACGATGTAGCAATTGTCTGCCCCAATAAATCACCTGCAAATATATAACGGATATCTTGCGGTTTTAAAGCTGCCTTACCCATCGCGAGTGCAGCTGCTTCCTTTTGCATAGTGCTTTCTGATTCCTCCCAGGAATCCTCGCCAAACTTATCGCTGCTGCACACCATATCAAATAACTTACCAAGCGGCCCTTCTCCCTCCTTTTTCCCTACTACGGATGCACTGCTTAAAATAAAAGGAGCCTCCGCAAACCGGAGGCTCTGACTTCCCATCTGCTGTGTCATACTGATTCTCCTTTTTTATGACGAATCGCAGGCGGAACGTTCCACCTGACTTTCGTCTGTCTTATTCTCAGTATTCCCAGCCAAGGGTATTTTATGTATATTTATTTTTGATATCATTTTGCCTTATATTTTAGTTCCTCGCTCTGTTCACCAAGAACGATATCCCGAAAATAGAAATCACGTAAATTATTATGATCTTTTAGATTTGTCATTCTAATATACCTTTTTACAGGATTTGTTGTCGTAAATGCGAGAAATCCCCTGTCAAGCGTTTCCAATGGACGAAGATTATGCGATGTAAAAATAAGCTGTCCTTTCCCCTTTGTAGAAATAATTCGAAGAATTTCTCCCAGCAGATATTCAAATACACCTGCATCCAATTCATCAACTGCGACTGTAATGGATGACTGGTTATAGATGACTATAAGCAGCTGAAGAATAGAAATAATCTTTTTTATACCTTCGGATTCGTACTTTAAAGGAATCTCTTTTCTATTTTTTAAAGACATAAATTGAATCCTGCTGCCTGTTTTGCCATTTTCCAATAATTGTGTGCCAAGCTCTTTGACTGAAATTGTCAATCCCGGAACAATTTGTACTAAAACAGCGTTCATATCACAGATGACTTTATCAACGATTTCTACCGTTTCCTTTGGAATAACGACAGGTGATTCCAGGGGAAGCATCATTTGCCCCACAGCGCTGCTATTTTCATCTTCGTATTTGAATGCTAACGGAAGCGCATTCATACTAATCATTCCTGTATTGGCTGTATGAATAACAAAAAACTCATAATCTAAATGACGTTGTTCACACGTTTGAAGATCGCAGAAACAAAATCCGGCGAATGACTGTGCGCTTTTCATGAAAAACCTGTCTGCTGCCAACGCCGGATTCTTTCTATTTTTATACTCCGGAATACGCCGCAAATCCTGCATCAATCGGAAGTACCACACCTGTGATAGCGCTGGCTGCTTCCTCATCGCACAGGAAAAATACCCCGCCCAGCAGTTCTTCTCCTTCTACAAAACGTCCCATTGGTGTTCCGTTTAAAATTTTATTGGAACGCGCAGTCGGTGTTCCGTCTTCCTGAAACAGCAAAGAACGGTTCTGATTCGACACAAGAAATCCTGGCGCAATCGCGTTGCATCGAATGCCTGTTCCGGCAAAATGCGTCGCAAGCCACTGTGTAAAGTTGGATACTGCAGCTTTCGCCGCGGAATATGCCGGAATTTTAGTGAGTGGAATATACGCATTCATAGAAGAAATATTCAAAATACATCCATACTTTTTATCAACCATATCTTTTGCAAAAACCTGTGTCGGAAGAAGCGTTCCCTGAAAATTTAGCTTAAATACAAAATCCACACCTGACGCATCCAGATCAAAAAACGTCTTTTGTCCCGCAGACGCTTCATGCTGATACTCATTATCTGTCGTAGCTCTTGGATTGTTTCCGCCCGCTCCATTAATTAAAATATCACATGGACCAAGCTCTTTTAATATCCGTGTGTGCACTTCCTCCAGCTCTTTTGTTTCCAGGACATTTGTCCGGTATCCTTTGCATATCATGCCTGCCTCTGCGCACTCTTCTTCCAGTTTTTTTACTGCCTCTTCATTTAAGTCAAGCGCCGCCACCTTTGCACCTGCCTGTGCAAACGCCTTTGCCATCGTTCCGCAGAGAATACCGCCTGCCCCGGTAACTACAACGACCTTACCTGAAAAATCAATATTAAATGGTAACTTCATCTTTTTTCTCCTTATTTTACCTTATTACTAAAACTAAAAACAGATCCATCATTAACAGCTTGAAATATGATGAATCTTGCCATATAATAATTAGTATGTCTCAACTGTTTTGGTTTATTCATCCATGATAAAATAAAATTTCACATAACATAGAAAGGGAATTGTATTTATGTCAGGTTCAACATTTGGAAATTTATTTAAAATTACTACATGGGGAGAATCTCATGGCACCGGTGTCGGTGTTGTGATTGACGGCTGTCCTGCCGGACTGCCGCTTTGTGAAGAAGATATTCAAAACTATTTAAACCGCCGCAAACCCGGCCAGTCCAAATTCAGCACGCCGCGCAAGGAAGATGACACCGTAGTCATCCAGTCCGGCATCTTTAAAGGGAAGACAACCGGAACCCCAATTTCTATGGCTGTCTACAATAAAAATCAACGCTCCCAGGATTACAGCGAAATCGCTTCCTACTACCGCCCGGGACATGCCGACTATACCTTCGATCAAAAATACGGTTTCCGTGATTACCGCGGCGGAGGCCGCTCCTCTGCAAGGGAAACGATCGGACGTGTGGCTGGCGGCGCTGTCGCGGCAAAGCTGCTTGATATGCTTGGCATCCATTTTCTGACATATGTAAAAAGCATTGGGCCGATTGCCATTCATCCTTCACGCTTTGATGCCTCTGAGATTGATAAACATCCGCTGCGGATGCCGGATGCAACAGCTGCATTGGAAGCACAAAACTATCTGGATAATTGCATGAAATCTCAAAACTCCTCCGGCGGAATCGTAGAATGTATTATAAAAGGCGTTCCCGCAGGGATCGGAGAACCTGTCTTTCGAAAACTGGACAGTGAACTGGCGAAAGCTGTTTTTTCGATTGGCGCTGTAAAAGGCTTTGAAATCGGGGACGGATTTGAGGCGGCACGCGCTACCGGACTGGAAAATAACGACAGTTTTTATTATGATAAAGAAGGAAAGATTTGCAAGAAGACCAACCATGCCGGAGGTATCCTTGGAGGAATCAGTGACGGTTCCGATATTATTTTACGTGCTGCTTTCAAACCTACCCCTTCCATCAGCGCCGCCCAGGAGACGATCAGCAGAGATGGAAAAAATATAACCGTTCAAGTCAAAGGACGACACGACCCGGTCATTGTTCCAAGAGCTGTCGTCGTTGTAGAAGCTATGGCTGCTCTGACGTTAGCAGATCTGATGCTGGAAAATATCGGCACACGGACGGACACTGTTTTAGACTATTATAAAAAGCAATCTTAATCAGTAACAGCTAAGGATCTGTTAAGAAATAACTACTGATATTGCTTGTTTTCTCTGATAACACATCTCAAAATCGATACGTCATCTGCACCGTTATGATCTTTGAGATGTGTCATTCAAATATTTTTCGGATGAAACGAAAACATTGTCTATGATTCTTCCATCATCCGTACCTTACAGCTTTTTTTACAAAAACAGATTCCATACTTTCGAATGATCTGATACCCTTCCTGCACAAGATCGGCATCATAATGCAATGCGTTTATCTGATCTAATGCGTTCTGACACATCTGCTCCATTTTCGAAAACTGCCGAACCTGTTTCAGCTCCAAAATAACAGCAGGCTGCTGTTCATCATATGGTTTTAGCAAAAGATCATATCTGCCCTCTCCGCTTTCCCTGTTCGATATTTTTTCATACCCCTGCAGACTTCCAAACAGCCCCAGCAGAAATCCATGGTAAAAATTTTCCGCACTGTCCATATAGCTGATACTCTCTTGCAGCTGATTTTTCAAAAAACGTTCAAAATCTTTCGCACATCCATGAAGAACTGCACGATAAAACTCTGAAAAATCAATTGTTTTGATCTTTTTCTGAAACCAATCTATGACCGTATGATTATAAATATATAAAATTTCCCTGTTTGGTATCTGTAATACAAGACGAATCGTATCCATTTCAAACTTTCTGCCTACGGTTTTCAAATAACCGGTAAAAAACAGAAAATTCCACAAATAGTCCTGTGAATGAAAAATATCAGCATAAGTAATATCCTCATACACCGGCTTTTCTACCGTACCTCCTGCCATCAGCCGTTCAATTTCCCTTTTTGCGCTGTCATCTGCATGTTCCACTAATTCGCGTACAATGCTGTTGGATGAGGTATTGGCCCAATAGGGCTTTGGGTAAATTGTATTTTTATATACAATATCCTTCACATACTTAACTAAGCTCCATGGATTATACACCTGCGTATTGCCAAATAAATACCCGTCATACCACTCTTTCACCTCATCGGCTCTGGAAGAAATCCCATAGTAATCCAATATTTCATCTACTTCCTGCTGTACAAATCCGAAATACTCTGAAAAATCATCATCCAGTACAGATACGACGTCAAAATTATTTAACCCTGTAAAAATACTCTCTTTGCTGACACGCAGACATCCTGTTACAACTGCAAACTGCAGGCTTGGATTTGTTTTTAAAGCTGATTCAAACAAGGATCGGATAAAATCAACCATTTGATTATAAAATCCCTGAAAATATGCATTTTCCAGCGGCACATCATATTCATCCAAAAGTATGATTGTCTTTATCTGATGATACTGTTCCAGGCATTCCGATAAAAACTTCAATGCATATGAATATTCCGAAGGCGGCGCAGTTTTTTCCATCACTGCCAGATATCGCTTTTTTTGTGATGAAAGCAGTGATGCGTCTTCCAAAACATACCGATGACGTTCAAATTCATGAACAATCTCATTGACCATCATCGCATACGCCATCTCATAATCCGGCTGTTTCGCTGATTTCAACGACAGAAAAATAACCGGATACCGGCCCATATGTTTTGTATACTCCTCACCCGCATCCAAAACCTGTTTTCCCTGAAAATAAACCGAAGGGTCACACAACGTTCCATCTAATAATATTTCTCTTTCAAAAAAAGTACATATCATGCTAAGCGCTAATGTTTTTCCGAAACGTCTTGGACGAGTAACTAAGAGCAATTGATTTTTCCGCTCCAAAATCTTGCAGATCAACATTGTTTTATCCACATAATAGTAACCCTTTTGTATCATATCCTTATAAAGGTCTACTCCAATTGGTATTGGCCTTCTTCGCTCCATAACTTTCCTTTCCTTCTGCTTCTTGTCTTCATTATTTTTGACAACGCTGCGGCATCGCCCCATAGGCGCGAACTTAAGCGGAAATGCGACAATTTACAAAAAGTGTTGCGTACTGGTTATGCGAACGCTGGATGGGAGGCGTTGGCCTGTCTGTTTGTGACTTTTCCAGAATGTAAGAAGTTCTAGGCATTCTGCATCCAGGCTATGGCATCGGACGGTCGCGCCGCCTAATTCGCTGCTGGCGTTCTGCCAGCAGCTAAAGGC
>CAJUBQ010000135.1 GCA_910584595.1 uncultured Eubacterium sp. | reverse complement strand
TTCTGGAAACCGGAACAATGAGACAGGGCCGATTCCCTCATCCAGCGTCCGGGAGCCCCAAAAGCAACACTTTGTCTAAACTGTTGCTTTGTTACTTATCCACCACCGTGAATAGTATCAAAAAAACGTAACAGTTCCATGGGTTATCTGAACTGTTACAAAAAAACTCAGCCAAACGATTGGATGGCTGCCTGTCATTAGTAACAGCTCCATGGGCTTCTGAACGATTATCGTTATGAATCTTTTTCTAAAATAAATTATTAAAATTCTTGACTTTTTGCATATCTTTCGTTAGTGTAAAGAGTAGATGTTTTGAAAGATAGTGAAAAACTGCTTTATATGTAAACAGTCAGCTTTTTTGTACTATTCGATACCTATATTATAATGGAAAAGAGCAATACATCATTAGGGAAGGGGAATTAAAAATGGAAAAAATAACAAGCTTTACCATTGACCATATAAAGCTGCAGCCGGGCATTTATGTGTCCAGAAAAGATCCTGTAGGAGATACGGTTGTAACAACGTTTGATTTGCGGATGACTTCTCCAAATGAAGAACCTGTGATGAATACAGCGGAAGTGCATACGATAGAACATCTTGCAGCTACGTATTTGCGAAATGATCCGGAGTATAAAGATAAAGTTATATACTTTGGCCCGATGGGCTGTCGGACAGGTTTTTATCTGCTGCTGGCAGGGGATTATGAATCCAGGGATATTGTTGGCCTGATTACGGCTTTGTTTGAATTTATCCGCGATTTTAAGGATGAAGTGCCTGGAGCAAGTCCAAAAGATTGTGGCAATTATCTGGATATGAATTTGGGGATGGCAAATTATCTTGCTAAAAGATATTTGGATCAGGTATTGTATCAAATAGATGAATCTCGTCTTGTTTATCCACAGTAGAATTTGCCGGGAAGAAAGATCGGATATGATGAAAGGCAGACAAAACAGTATTTGGTTTGTATAAATGCCGAAGAATAGATGAAGAGAAAGCAGAGTCGTTTTGAACGGTTGTCAGAGAGGAGTTATCGTTATGAAAATAGGAATTATAGGCGCTATGGAAACAGAAGTATCTACCATAAAGGAAGCAATGAAAGCAGACCGCGTAGTGACAAAAGCGGGTATGAATTTTTATGAAGGTATGCTTCAGGGAACACCTGCAGTTGTTGTGCAGTGCGGAGTTGGCAAAGTAAATGCTGCGATGTGTGTGCAGATATTGGCTGATTTGTTTCATATTACACATGTTTTGAATACGGGAGTGGCAGGCTCATTAAATGCTGATTTGGATATTGGGGATATTCTTGTGTCAGAAAAAGCGATTCAGCATGACGTAGATGTTAGTCCGCTCGGATATGAGCTGGGAAAGATTCCTGGGTTTGAAAACAGAGAGTTTGCCGCGGATATGAAAATGGCGGATGCTGTGATCGATGCGTGCAACAGTGCGAATCCGGATGTTCATGTTGTAAAAGGATGTGTTGTGAGCGGAGATCAGTTTATTTCGGATCATATCGTAAAGGAACGCTTAATTTCAGAATTTCATGGCGATTGTGCTGAGATGGAAGGAGCATCCATTGCACAGGCGGCAGTGTTGAATGGGATACCGTTTGTTGTAGTCCGCGCAATATCGGATAAAGCGGATGGGTCTGCTGAAGTAGATTATCCTACTTTTGAAAACGAGGCTGCTGTACATTGTGCAAATATGGTATTGGAGTTTGTGAAATCATTTCAATAAACGAATTAATGGAATGTTGCATAATATCCAATAACAGCTAAGAATCCAGCTTTTGTCGGAAGAGGTCTTCCAGCGGAGCCGGATTCTGTTTTTTTTGCATAAAGAAAAATATTTGAGTTCAAGATGGGAGGAATATTTATGGCAGGCAGTGCAAGTAAAGATATGACGCAAGGATCGCCGACAAAACTGATTTTTGCGTTTTTTGTACCATTGATGCTGGGGATGCTTTTTCAACAGTTTTATAGTATGATGGATACAATCATTGTTGGAAAATTTTTAGGTGTTCAGGCGTTAGCTGCGGTAGGTTCCACCGGTTCCATAAATTTTATGGTGATTGGATTTTGTATGGGAATCTGCAATGGTTTTGCGATTCCGGTGGCACAGCGTTTTGGCGCGAAGGATTATGAGGGGCTTAGGAAGTATGTGGCAAACGGTATTTTTCTTGCGGCAGTATTTGCAGGCATTATGACAGTTGGCGTATGTTTGCTCTGCAGAAATATTTTGCAGTGGATGCACACGCCGTCGGATATTATGGATGGAGCATATCGTTATATTTTTGTGATATTTCTGGGTATCCCGGTAATCTACCTGTATAACTTGCTTTCCGGATTTATTCGTTCACTCGGAGACAGCAAGAGTCCGCTGATGTTTTTAATTATTTCATCTTTATTAAATATAATATTAGACCTGCTGCTTATCATAAACTTTGATATGGGAGTGTCCGGAGCCGCATGGGCGACAGTCATTTCTCAGGGAATATCCGGGATACTATGTATTTGTTATATCGGCAAAAAATTCGAAGTTCTGCAATTGTCAAAGAGCGAGTGGAGATTGGATAAAGATTGTATTAAGAAGTTGTGTAATATGGGAATACCTATGGGGCTTCAGTATTCTATTACTGCGATCGGAAGTGTTATTTTACAGACTGCGGTGAACACACTTGGTTCTATGGCAGTTGCATCTGTGACGGCAGCAAATAAAGTCGGTATGTTTTTCTGCTGTCCGTTTGATGCCATGGGATCTACCATGTCAACGTATGCGGGACAGAATTTGGGAGCGGGAAAGCTGAAACGGGTAACAAAGGGAGTGTTATCCTGTTGTTTGATTGGATTGATTTATGCTGTGCTGGCGTTTCTTATTTTGTTTTTGTTTGGTTCTAAAATTGCGCTGCTGTTTTTGGATGCGGATGAGATTGCAATATTGGATAATGTGCGGTTATATTTGCTGATTGGCAGTGCATTTTATTTCCCGCTGGCATTGGTCAATATTGTCCGTTTTACGATACAGGGGCTTGGCTACAGCAAGCTTGCAATTATCGCAGGTGTCTGCGAGATGGTTGCAAGAGCGGTTGTCGGAGCATTTCTTGTGCCGGTGACAGGTTATATTGGGGCATGTTTTGCGAGTCCGATGGCCTGGATTTTTGCAGATCTGTTTCTGATACCAGCGTATGTGTGTGTCATGAAAGCGCTTCAGAAAAAAAGCGTAAATGTAACGAATGGTAATTAGATTACAGAAAAGAAGGCTTAAGAAAAGAAAGGAACAGACCGATATAGATATTAATCAGAAAGCTTTGGCAACAGGCCGGAGTCTGACATGCAAACGGAATTGCATAATCGCGGTAATTATTTGCTGCGAAAGAACATCAGTAAATGGAAACCGGCAGGTTTCACATCATACGGACATGGAGGGAATAAAAATGAGTCTAGCAGGAATAAGTGCAACAACTACAAACTATGCAGTATATGAAGGTACTTCCAGAACAAGTACAAAAGCTGCACAGGAAAAGAAAGAAACAGAACAGACAACTGGCGCCGTATACGAGAAAACACCTTCTGACAACAAAGATAAGGCACCTTATTCAATTAATAAGCAGAGTCCGGAACAACGTGCCGCAATTGTAAAACAGATGTTGGCAGATCAGGAGAAAAGACAGGATCAGCTTGTTAACATTGTAAATAAGATGCTTGGTGAACAGGCGCAGAAGTTTACAGAAGCAAATGATGATTTCTGGGCAACGCTTGCAAAAGGAGGCTTTTCTGTAGATGAAGCAGCAAAGCAGAAGGCTCAGGAAGCCATTTCTGAAGACGGCTATTATGGAGTAAAGCAGACCTCACAGAGAATCTTTGATTTTGCAAGTGCGCTTGCAGGAGATGATGTAGAAAAGATGAAAGAAATGCAGGCTGCGTTTGAAAAAGGATTTAAACAGGCAACGAAAGCATGGGGCAGAGATTTGCCGGATATTTCAAATGATACACATAAAGCTGTTACAGATCTGTTTCAGGGATATTATGATTCTAAAAATGTAATAACAGAAGAAGAGTGATTGTTCACACAAAGGCTTTGCATAAGAAGCAATAAAATACTGCCACAAAACAGATCGAATGTTTTGTGGCAGTATTTTTATGATTTTTTGCTGCAGACCTTGCGGTTCTTGTTTAAAAATGATAGTATAGAGTTATCGTTAAACTATTAACAATAGTAGAATACATAGTACAGTATCATGAAGGAGGTTATCATGGGATACGCAGAAGAATATCAAAAGAAACTGGTATCAGCTGATGAGGCAGTCAAAGTTGTAAAGTCCGGCGACTGGGTAGATTATGGCTGGTGCAATGGCACAGCAGATGCTCTTGACCGGGCGCTGGCAAAACGTACAGATGAATTAACAGATGTGAATGTACGTGGCGGAATTTTAATGAAATTGCCGGCTATTTTTGAACGTGAAGATGCCGGGGAACATTTTACGTGGAATTCGTGGCATATGTCCGGGATTGAACGGAAGTTGATTCAGCGTGGATGTGCATATTATGCTCCGATTCGCTATTCAGAGCTGCCACGTTACTATCGGGAATCAAATACGAAGAAAAATGCAGTTGCAATGTTTCAGGTGACGCCAATGGATAAGCATGGCTTCTTTAATTTTGGGCCGAATGCTTCGCATCTGGCAGCTGTGGTAGAGACTTCTGCTACAGTTATTGTAGAAGTGAATGAGAATATGCCTCGTTGTCTGGGAGGAACAGAGAACAACGTGCATATTTCAGATGTCGATTTTATTGTCGAAGGCAGCAATCCGCCAATTGCTGAAATGGGTGCGGGCGGTCCGGCCAGTGAAGTGGATAAGGCGGTTGCCAAATTGATTGTAAATGAAATTCCGAATGGCGCATGTCTGCAGCTTGGCATTGGTGGTATGCCGAATGCAGTCGGTTCTTTGATTGCTGAGTCTGATTTGAAAGATCTTGGCGTTCATACCGAAATGTATGTAGACGCATTTGTTGATATTGCAAAAGCCGGTAAAATTAATGGTTCTCGCAAAAATATCGATCGTTTTCGCCAGGCATTTGCATTTGGGTGCGGAACAAAGAAAATGTACGACTATCTGGATGAAAACCCTGAAATTTTAAGCGCTCCGGTAAGCTATACGAATGATATTCGTTCAATTTCTGCTTTAGATAACTTTATGTCAATCAATAATGCGGTAGATTTGGATTTGTTTGGCCAGGTGAATGCTGAGTCAGCGGGAACAAAGCATATTAGCGGTGCGGGCGGACAGCTTGATTTCGTATTAGGCGCATATTTGTCAAAAGGAGGAAAGAGCTTTATTTGCTGTTCTTCTACTTATAAGACAAAAGACGGGCAAGTGAAATCCAGAATTTTGCCAACGCTGAATCCGGGATCTATTGTAACAGACACTCGTGCAAATACACATTTTCTGGTAACAGAGTACGGTATTGTAAATATTAAAGGGCTTTCAACCTGGGAGAAAGCTGAAGCAATTATTTCTATTGCGCATCCGGATTTTCGGGATGAATTGATTGCAGAAGCCGAAAAAATGAAGATTTGGAGAAGAAGCAATAAATAAAATGAAAAGAAGATTTGAAGGTTTTTGATGTCTTGTCAGAAACATAAAAGACTGTCGTGATAGCTGCATTAGCAGCATCGACAGTCTTTTTTCATTTTCTGATAAAAATTTTATTCTGCAATACTTGTATCAGCAAGATGATGATTAGAAACACTGTTATCTGAAATGTCGTTATCTGCAGCAGAATGGTCTGAACTGTCCTTGGAAGGATCGGTATATGCAGAATTTACACTGGAGGTATCTTCGTGCATCACATCTGTAGATGTAGTGTCTTTTGATGTAGTATCTTCTGATATGTTGGTATCTGATACCGTTGAGTCTTGTGCCGGATAAGGATCTTTTTTGCTGGAATTGTCTTCTGTCAGGCTGTCGTCTGTATGGCTGCCTGAGTTAGATGGAGCATCTCCTTTTTCCGGGCTTGTTGTATCCGTGGCAGGATCCTTAGAGGAACTTGTTTCATCGGATTCGCCTTTATTGGATGAAGTATTCTTATCTGAAGTATTTGCAGAAGAATTTTGGTCTGCTGTATTGGAAGGATCAGATGTGTTTGGTTTTACTGCACTATCTGTGCTTCCATTTGGAGCAGATGTTATCGTATTTCCTGAATGATCCGGCTTTTCGGCAGAAACGGAATCGTTTGAACCGGAACCGGTTGTTGCATCATCGGTTGTAGTTGTTGGTTTATTAGCAGAAGCGCTGCCGGCTCCCTGTGCAGCATCTATTGCGGCTGCTGTAGAGTTATCTGGCTTATTTGCTGCATTGTCATCCAAAACACTGCTTAAATAATCACTATTCACAACATTTGCGGCTGCAGGCGCGGCTCCGGAATCCGGATTTTGGCTGCTTGCCTGTTGGATGGTGGTTTCTAATTCGCTGACGGTTTTGTCTGTCCATTTAGAGACATCAAAGTTGGAATCAGAAGTAGTTTCTGCAACTGCATGGATGAGGGCCAGTTTGCCAGGCGTAATGCCAAGTGAGTCGGCGTCATCCTTTACTTCTTTTGATACGGGAATCGTATCAATCGAACAGATATTTGATTTTTCGGCTGAAAAAGTATTTACCCGTGAAGTAATGGATTGTGCTTTTGTGTCATTTGTTGAATACACACTGACAATCACATGATTATATTCTTCCTGGCTAATATAATGATCTTTTTCTAACTGTCCGATTGTAACACCTAGTGCAGTTGTAATGTTCTGATTTTTAATATCAGATTCTATGGATGAAACAACCTGTTGCCCTTCGGTATTGATGCCGGACACCGATATGACTTTGTCATAGCGGTTTAAAGCGTATTCAATAGAAGGATTGATGTCCAGACTGACGTAGGAATAAGGTTCTACGTAGCTGTGGGACCCAATACCTGCGAAAGATAACAGAACCAATGCCAGCGAAGCACAAATGGAAAGCTTCTGCACCATGCGATTTGGACGGCGCTTTTCTTTTATGAAAAGCTCCTGTCCGATGGAATAGCCCTTATTTTTGAGCTTTCGAAAAGTTCCATCGTCACATAATGCCACCGCAGCGCCATTACTGCATTCTACTATGACGGCTTTCAAAGTAGACGGCTCCTTTCTTTCTTAGAGTAGCTTTCATAAATAGCTAATAACTGTCACAGAAATACAAACTCGGCAATGTTAGTTGGGTTGGTTGGCGCCTGCTAAATATGTCTGAGATATTCGGCAAGCTTAGGATAATCACCGGAAAGTATTTCTGCTGCGGTTATTATGTATTTACGATGTCGCTCCAGAATTTTTCGGGGTACCTTTGCATTTTCAGAAATTATTTTAATGGGAAGCTGCTTGGTGGTCTTCATGTTACTGATGAGAACCGGGTGTTCTTTGAGGTATCGAATGGCGCTTGCACACGAATCTTTGGTTTTTCCGGCTTTGGGAGAGCATTCGGTCAGTTCTGTGAATGTGATCCCATAAATATCCAGATATTCTGAGATGGCTACAATTTCATCCAGCAGGGGATTGTCGTCTGTTACGGACGCCTGCTTCATTACATTGATCTGAAATCCCATGTTTTCAGAGTCCTCGTCCACTTCACCTTCAAACAGGTAAGGCTCAGTCTGCATTTCGGAAGAAAACCGGGCCTGAGAACGAAAATAGTCTGTCAGACGATGTTCGATCAGCAGTTTGGCATAGGATGGAAACGCGCCTTTGGATTCGTTGTAAGTATCAATGGCGTTAGAAAAGGCAATGAGAGCAATCGACCACTCATCATCACTTTTACTAATATAATGTTTTGAATATTTGCTTGCGCAATTTAATATAAAGTTTTCATTTTTATGAATAAAGGCGTCTCGTCTATGCTCGTCCTGTGCAGCGGCAAGAGCCTCTTTCCCCATATTAAATAACATAAATTCTCCTTGGTGGTACATAACAAATAATACCTGATATATTACTTATTGTAAAAACCATAGCAGTAACTGTTCAGATAACGCATGGAATCGTTACCTATTGAACTGTTACCTATGATGAACGATAACACCATGTTACAGTATACCACGGATTTGATTTTTTAACAGTAGTATTGTAAAATTTCCTGTTATAAATTACTGGAAATAATGGCTGGATACGCAGCGGTTCAGATTTTTTCCAGTATTTATTGTCATTGACAGTTGTCTGCAGGCATTTCCCAGGATGCGGCGTCAGCCAGATATTTTTCCGATAAGATTTGATAGGATTCTGTTTGTTCACTGGCATTTTCAGCCATTTGACGGTAACATTGTCCAAGCTTTAACAGAGGGATATTGCCGCTTGTACGTATATTTAAAATACTTGACGTTTCATTTGCGGCACAGTAATACCAGCGGACGGCTTCTTCAAAATCACCGATATCATAAAAGTATTGACCAAGCTCACAGCATATTTCTGAGCAAGGATAGTATGCCATGGAACGCAGGGCGTATTTAAAAAACTCTGTAATTTCGTTTTGAATTCTCTTGCAGCGGCATAAAATACAGACTGCTTCTGAAAGGCGTGTGCTGCCCGCTGGAAAACTGCCGCTTTCCGTATTGGCTGCGTTTCGGATAGTCTGCAAAAATACAGAATGAGCCTGTAAAAAGTCTTCATCTGTACCGGAGATGAACAATTCTTTTGCGTACATAGAGTGCAGTTTATCAGAAATGGGCCGGCCATTTCCAAAGGCGTGCAAAAAAAGGCTGAAATCCCGTTTGCTGTGCTGTGACTGCGGCAGATGCAGAATTTCGACATCGCTGTCAAAGGTAAGAGGCTCTGTCTGTACTGTTTCATGGATAGGATCGATCCAACGGAATTCCCGCAGACGTTTATATAATTTTGGACGGTATTCGTTGCAGATGTTCATGACGGTGTTGTATTCTTCGGAGGTAATGTATTTCATCTGAACGATTTCTATTTCAGGAAGCAGAGATTTTTTTAAATAAATAAATCGTTTATGGTTTTCACTGTCAAGAACCTCATCGGCATCTGCAGTATAGATGTACTCCATAGTTGCCTTGGAAAATGAAAAGTTACGCGCGGCGCTGAAATCATTCTGCCATGGGAAATCATAGATCTGATTTGTATAGCGGCTTGCGATTTCCTTTGTGCGGTCAGTGGAACCGGTGTCTACAATAATAATTTCATCCATTAAATCGGCAATAGACGACAAGCAGCGGTCTAATACAGCTTCTTCATTTTTTACAATCATGCACAGACTGATAGTGGCCATTAGAAATTCTCCTTTTTACAACATAATTATGCTATGATACAAAAATTCTATCATAAAGACGTGAAAAAAGGGTGAAAAGTTGCACAAAAAAAGAAATAATTTGAAAAACAATACAGATATGGTATGCTAATGGTATGTGAATGGAAATATGTAAATGTAAAATCTGAAAGCAAAAATAACGAAAATAGAGGATGAAAAAGATGAGTGCAGTTGTAACGTTAAAAAAAGGAGAAGGAAGAACTATTAAAGCAGGCGGAATGTGGGTGTATGATAATGAAATTGCTTCGATCGCAGGCGCGTTTGAGAATGGGGATATTGTAGATGTGCACGATTTTGATGGATTTGCGATGGGGCGAGGGTTTATTAACATGGCTTCTAAGATCAGAATACGGCTGATGACAAGAAAGGCCGGACAGGAGATAGATGCGGATTTTATCCGTATGCGTGTACAAAATGCGTGGGACTATCGAAAACAAACAGTAGAAACGGATTGCTGCAGGCTGATTTTTGGAGAAGCTGATTTTTTACCGGGCATTGTAATAGATAAATTCTCAGATGTGCTTGTTGTGGAATCTCTGGCTCTTGGCATTGACCGGATGAAAGATAAGATTGTCGATGCGGTAAAAGAAGTATTAGCATCAGATGGAATCAGCATTCGCGGCGTTTATGAGAGAAGTGACGCTAAAGTGCGAGAACAGGAGGGAATGCACAGACAGAAGGGGTTTCTTGGAGAAGCGTTTGATACGAATGTCCGCATTGAAGAAAATGGCGTAAAATATGATGTAGATATACAGAATGGACAAAAGACCGGCTTCTTTCTGGATCAGAAATATAATAGAAAAGCAGTGCGCAAGCTTTGCAAAGATGCGCAGGTGCTGGATTGTTTTACGCATACGGGTTCTTTTGCTTTGAACGCAGCGCAGGCAGGGGCATCCGGTGTGCTTGCTGTAGATGCATCGGAGAGCGGGATTGCGCAGGCGCGTTTGAACGCGCAATTAAACGGATTAGAAGAACGTGTGGAATTTGTGTGCAGAGATGTATTTGAACTATTGCCGGAACTGGAACGTCAGGGCAGGCAGTTTGATGTTGTAATTTTGGATCCGCCCGCATTTACAAAGTCAAGAAGTTCAGTGAAAAATGCGGTAAAAGGATATCGGGAGATTAATTTACGAGGGATGAAGTTAGTAAGGGATGGGGGATTTTTAGCTACCTGTTCCTGCTCGCATTTTATGTCATATGAGCTGTTTACGAAGACGATTCAGCAGGCGGCCCGCAGTGTGCATAAGAGGCTGCGGCAGGTGGAGTTTCGTACGCAGGCGCCGGATCATCCGATTTTGTGGGCAGCTTCGGAGTCGTATTATTTAAAGTTTTATATTTTCCAGGTGTGTGAGGAGCGGTAAAACCGGAGTAAATGAATCATGTGCACAAGAGAAGGAAAGCTTTGAGTGGAATAGATCCGGAATATATCCGTAAGATACAAGTTACTTTTCACGGGGTGGGGCAAGTAACAAAGCAACAGTTTAGACAACGTGTTGCTTTTTCTGGATTACCGGACGCCGGATGGTGGAGAGCTGCCCTTGTTTC
>CAJUBQ010000134.1 GCA_910584595.1 uncultured Eubacterium sp. | reverse complement strand
AGAACTTCTTACATTCTGGAAAAGTCACAAACAGACAGGCCAACGCCTCCCATCCAGCGTTCGCATAGCCAATACGCAACATTTTTTGAAAATTGATGTATTTCCGCTTAAGTTCGCGCTTATGGGAGTCGCCCGGCCTTCCTGTGACCGTTCCAGAATGTAAGAAGTCCTAAGCCACAGGAAGGCCGGACAACTCCCATCTCCCAACTGTTTTTTGGAACATTGTAGATTTCAATTATTTGTTATACACAGTGTTTATCTAATATCTATGGTATGCTATAAGCTGGTGACCCTATGGTGTACGAAAAAATTTAAAACTGTTTATAAAATACTTCTTGGGCAGGAAAAGATAAAATATATTCAAATTATTATATGACAGTTACTTCTTAATAACTTACTGAAAAAGCATTCATTTTTAATGTGAAGCTTTTGAAAATCAGTTCCCTTTATGCCATCAGTTCACGCATAAGCTCCGAAACAGTCATAAGCTTTTGAATTCTTCCAACATTCGCTCCGCAAAATATCAGTCCTTGATCCAAATCTCCTTTAACGGCATTTACTAATGCCTGTGTGATACAGTATGGAATTTCTCCGGGGTTACATTTTTTTATACATTGAAAACATTTTTTTACAGGAATCTGCCCCTGTTCCGCCTTTTTGATAAAAGCGTTGCGAATTGCCCTTCCCGGCATTCCGACAGGGCTTTTTATAATAACGACGTCTTCTGCTTTTGCTTGAATATAGGCTTTTTTGTAGGCTAAAGATGCATCGCATTCTTCAGTAGCAACAAAACGCGTGGCTAGTTGTACGCCATCGGCGCCTAACTGCATCATATGGCTGATATCTGACTGGTCAAAAATGCCGCCTCCTACGACTACCGGAATAGGTTTTTGGTATTTATCTTCATAAATCTTTTTTTCTTCTATAATTGCTTTTATTTCCTGATCGTAATGCAGGGCAGATATATCGTTCAGCTGTTCTTTTGTAAATCCAAGATGGCCGCCTGCTTTTGGGCCTTCGATTACAATCAGATCAGCGGTACGCCGATACTTTTTATCCCACATACGCAAAAGCAGGGAAACCGCTTTTTTAGTAGATACAATCGGTGCAATTGCTGTATCTGCATCTCCTACGAGCTGTGGAAGGTCGGTCGGAAGACCCGCACCGCAGACAATGAGATCTGCTCCGGCCTGCACAGCTGCTTTTACATGATCTGCATAATGCTGCAGGGCAACCATTACATTAACCCCGACAAGTCCGCCGTTTGCCTGCTGTTTTGCCAGTTTCACATGCTTTTTAATCGCCCGGATGTTACAGCTGTAACTATCGGTTTCAAAATCAGGTTCATCATAACCGATCTGCGCTGTGGAAATTATCCCGACGCCTCCTTCCTTTGCAACCGCTCCTGCAAGGCGCGAACGACTGACGCCGACACCCATGCCGCCTTGAATGATTGGAATGCCGGCTGTCTTTCTTCCTATTTTTAATTCGTGAAAATCCATGATATACTCCATTTCTGCAACTGCAATCTGATTCTTAAATACGCTTTAAACGTTAACAATTATAGCAATATATTGTATTAATGTCAATATATAGGCGAATTAAATTCCCGATTATATGGTATTTAATACTATATAAAACGCGGAAAAGTTTATCATAACATAAATAACAAATGATATTTCGTATGATAAATTTTCGAGAGTATAGTTCGAATTTTTATTGAATATGCCCTGAGCCGGAACATGAGTCCAACCATGATTTCCAAATATCGGACAAAACTGATCAGCAAGGAAATTTTACAAAAGAAACTTGAAGAATTAACAGAAATTTTATATCCTTAAGCCAGCATAAGGAGCGAAGTGACGCTGACCGAGGCAAACGCTGCGCTGCTTGCCTATGCCAACAAGAAAATCGAGGAACCGGACATGCGCCGCCAGAAAATCACCCTTGTACACTGATGTTTGCTTCAGTGTACAAAGGATTACAGTAAAAATGGACTGCCAACCTGCAACTTCTACCGCTCTTCCAAAGAGCGGTATTTCATTTTTCTGAACTGCAATGATTATATGCTACAACTTCGAGCCAAGTTGGCCCGAAGGCCGATAAGCTAAATATGACACTGACGTATTTGAATTACTAACCCAATATTCTTTTCCAGCTGGTAAAAATCCTTAAAAAGGGAGTACGGCTGTTACGATTTGACCGAATAAAAGCCTTTTAGTTTCAAGCATTATCTGCGCTGTTTCCAAAGGCTGAGTACTTTTATACCTTTGCCTCTTGTTTTTGGGAGTATTTCGTAACACTTAGGTATTAAAATTTAAACTAAGCTGGTATAACATATTTCCTGAATGGAAAAATATATCTTCATCTTGAACTTATTCCATGATATAATTATCCAAACAGACTATCGGAACGAGGGAAATGTATGGACGATTTAGCATTAAACTATCAAAGTGATTTTAATACCATTCTGCAAATGATAGCAGATGCCCGCCGGAAAGCTGCCTATCAGGTGAATGCCACGATGATTGACCTTTACTGGGGGATTGGAGAATTTGTTTCCAATAAGGCCGTGCAGGATGGCTGGGGACGTTCTACCGTAAAGGCACTTTCTGAATACATTTTGACGCAGGAACCAGGGATTAGAGGTTATTCCCCACAGAATATCTGGCGCATGAAGCAGTTCTTTGAAACTTATTGTGACAAGCCGGAGTTAGGAACTCTGCTAAGAGAAAATACATGGTCAAACAATCTGCATATCATGTCAAAGACAAAATCGGATGCCGAGAGATTATTCTATTTGAAGCTGGCCTCCCGGGAAAAGTATAAAGCAAAGGAACTGGAACGGCAGATTGACAGCGGATATTATGAGCGTTTAATGCTGTCGGACGGCAAGGCGCCTTCCGCCGTATCCCAGGCTGCTCCTGCGAACATAATCAGGGACATGTATATGCTGGAGTTTTTAGACCTGCCCGAACCTTATAGGGAATATGATTTGAAAAAGGCTATTTTGAAGAACATGAAAAAGTTTCTACTGGAATTTGGCAGAGATTTTATTTTTATGGGAGAAGAATATCACCTTCAAGTAGGAAAGAACGACTATTATACGGATTTAATCTTTTTTCATAGGGAGCTGCAGTGCCTTGTTGCGATTGAGTTGAAAATCGATGATTTCAAACCGGAATATCTGGGAAAAATGCAGTTCTATCTTGAAGCGTTAGACAGGGACGTAAAGAAGCCCCATGAAAATCCAAGCGTTGGCATTATTCTCTGCAAGAGTAAGGACGAGGATGTTGTTGAATATGCCCTGAGCCGGAACATGAGTCCAACCATGATTTCCGAATACCGGACGAAATTAATCAGCAAGGAAATTTTACAAAAGAAGCTTGAGGAATTAACGGAAATGGTGGATGAGGATAAAAACTCTCAATGACGTTGAGAGTTTTTCAAAAAATTAATTTACTGTGTTAAACCAAAAATAACAGGGGATTATAATGAGCCTCTGTTATTTTTATATCCTCAAGCCAACATAAGGAGCAAAGCAACGCTGACTCTTCGGGCCATGTTGGCCCGAAGCCGGGTTTGGGGAGGCTCCCCAACAAGCAGATTTTTGCGTTCTGGCCGGAAGGCCGGAACGTAAAAATAGCAACTGTGTGGCCACAGTTGCCCTGCTTGCCATTTAGCGGAACCTTCGATAAACTCCGCAAAAACGGAGTCCCCTACTCGGAAACCTCCGTCTCTCTGGCTTTCTTTAACCCTTCGGCTGTTGCCTCCATGACAACGAGCTCCTTCTCATTCATGGTGTTCAGCAGCACATCAATATGCTTGCGGCAAAGACTTTCTTTATTCCCGCTGTCATTGTGTATGAACTGGTCCACGGAAATATCAAACATGCTGACGAGCTTAACGAAAACACCAAAACTCGGATATTGCCCTTTGTTCTCGATATTCATAATCGTATGGGACGTGCGCCCCACAAGCTCCGCAAGGTATTCCTGCGTCCAGCCTCTTTTCTCGCGGGCGTCTTTTATCGCCAGCCCGAGGCCATGAAAATCAAATCTATCTTCATAATGTTCCATACAATATCACCCAAACTTATTTTATATTTAAGGTGATAGTATGTGAATTAAATAGAATTTTATGTTTGGTATTATTTAATTGCATGTCCCCAAAATACTTACTTGACATATGTATGACACTGTGTTACTCTTTAAGAGTAACATGATGTCATACTTCAAGGAGGAAATCAAAATGGTACAGCAAATATCAGATGCGGAATTTGAAATTATGAAAGTGATATGGGCTAACGGAGAAAAGCCGACGCTTTTTGCCAGTCTTACGGCAGATTTAGCAGCAAAAGGAAAACCCTGGCAAAAAAATACCCTTATCACGCTTTTAAACCGGCTTGTCAATAAGGGGTTTTTGAAAGCCAAAAAAACCGGGCGTTGCAATGAATACACCCCTCTTGTGTCGGAAAGCGAATACCACAAAACCCAGACCAAAAATTTTCTGGATAAAATTTATGAGGGAAATGCAAAATGGCTTGTTTCCGATTTGATTTCTGGCGACCTGCTGGCAGACGAAGAATATGAGGAACTGAAAAAGCTCTTGGAGAAAGGAAGAACAGAAAAATGAACATTCTATTGAAAATGTTTTTGTCTATGTCTTTTTCCGGTTCATTGTTCATCCTGCTGTTACTGGCCGGAAAAAGATTCCTTAAAGACAAAATCAGCAGACAATGGCAATATTATATTTGGCTCATTGTTGTTATGCGGCTGTTATTGCCTTTTGGACCGGAAACAAACTTGATGGGAAAAGCCTATCAGACAATCGACCAGGCCATAACCCATTCTGTTTCCCTGCCGCAGCAGCAGTCACCCTCTGGTGATACAAATGCTTTCAATGTTCCTGCTTCCGGTATGGAACACGGCAACCAGAATACTGTCAATCCTAAAGACGATTCTATATCCTCCCGCCCGGTTGGGGATATTCTGTCTTTAGTTTCCAATCATGTTTGGCTTATCTAGCTCATGGTTGCATTGATTCTTTTGGTACAAAAAATAACGGCATATCATAGCTTTATCCGATATGTTAAGGCCGGGCTAAATCCGGTTTCCAATGTTGAGCAATTAGACCGGCTTTCTGTTATCGCAGAACAGACTGGCAGGAAAAGACCAATGGAGCTTTGTGTCAATCCGTTGGTTTCGTCCCCTCTGCTGATTGGGTTCTTTCGGCCTTGTATTGTTTTGCCAAGCGCAGATATTCCGGAGAAGGACTTTCAATATATCGTATTGCATGAATTAACGCATTACAAACGGCGGGATATGTTTTATAAATGGCTGGTACAAATTACCGTCTGTCTGCACTGGTTCAATCCGCTTGTTTACTTAATGAGGCGTGAAATCACAAAGGCATGTGAATTTTCTTGTGATGAAGCGGTTCTTTCAAAAATGGGATATGATAACGCACAGGATTATGGAGAAACTCTGCTTGACGCAATGGCAGCAGTCGGAAAGTACAAGGAATCTCTGGCCGCTGTTACTCTTAGTGAAAACAAACAATTATTAAAAGAAAGGTTAGGTGCGATTATGAACTTAAAAAGAAAATCAAAAACAACTTTATTTGTCACAAGTGTGCTGACATTGTGTATTATTTTAGGTGTGGTTTACTTATCTCATAAAAACTGCATCCGGTTTAAAATATCCTCCCATGCTTCGTCATCTATTTCTTCCTTACCAAACAACGTTCTTTTATCATCATCTGTAATCTGACGTATCACCCGGCATGGATTGCCTGCTGCAACCGACCAATCCGGAATGTCTTTCGTAACGACGCTTCCGGCGCCGATGACGACATGATTTCCGATATGCACGCCCGGGCAAATGACGGCATTCCCTCCAATCCAAACATTGTCCCCAATGACCACTTCTTTTCCATACTCATACATCGAATTTCGGGTAATCGGATGGATCGGATGTCCTGCTGTATAGATTGCCACATTCGGAGCCATTTGACAATAATCCCCGATTTTTACTTTTGCAACGTCCAAAATCGTACAGTTATAATTTGCAAAAAAGTTTTTTCCTGTTTCAATATGCGTCCCATAATCACAGTAAAACGGCGGATTAATAAATGCTCCGTCCGATTTGCCAAGCAGCTCTTTTACTGTGTCTGCGATTCCATCAAAATCTGAGCGATCCATAAAATTTAATTTCTGAAGGATTCTCCTGCATACTTTTTGTTCTTCCATAATGCTGTCGTCTGAAATATATGCCATTTGTGCATCTCTGCGCGCTTTATTTGTCATGCCATTCCTCTCCCTTTTTCATGAATCAGGCATTGCTTTTTTCAAGATGCCTGTGCTATGATTATAGTATCCATTTGCATAAATAACAAGCACAATTGTCGCAAAATATTATAATAATTGTGTCAGAAAGGCAACAGTCCTATGGATTGTCTGAACCGTTGCTAAAAAAGAAAGGAAGAAATAACATGTTACACATGGAACTGATGCCGGATCATTCAGAAATGATACCATATGACTGCAAGGATATTCCCTTATATATCCGTACGGCGGATTTATCTGAATATCCGGGCATGAGTGCGCCCTGCCACTGGCATGACGATCTGGAATGGATTCATATCCTAAAAGGAACGATGTATTATGATATTAACGGCGAGCGTTTACTCTTGCATGAAAACGAGTCTTTAATGGTAAATGCCCGTCAGATGCATTATGGATATTCTAATCAAAAACAGGACTGCCGGTTTTTCTGTATACTGTTTCATCCTTCTTTATTTTGTGGCAACCATTCATTACTACAAAAATATATGAATCCTGTAATGAAAAACAGCAGTCCGCAATATCTGTACTTTCCGTCCGGCCACTCGCAAGCTGCAGAAATATCGAAATACCTGACCGAAATCGTCCGGTTAAAAGAAAAATCTTTCGACGGATATGAGCTGGAAGCCGCTGCTCTGATGCAGATTTTATGGAGCAGACTGTGGCGGAACGAACAATTCAAACAACTGCCGGACAATCCTAAAGTACAGACAGATTTAAATATTCAAAAAGATATGGTATCTTTTATTTATGAGCGCTATTCCGAAAAAATAACGCTGGATGATATTGCTGCCGCCGGAAATGTCAGCAGAAGTAAATGCTGCAGGATTTTTAAGCATTTCGTGCAGCAGTCGCCGATTGATTTTTTAAATACCTGCCGCTTAAAAATAAGCTGCCAACTGCTTGAAACTACTGACAAAAGCATTACAGAGATTGCTTTTGCCTGTGGATTTAATCATTTAAGCTATTTTTCCAAGTATTTTTATCAGGTTTACCATTGTACCCCGCGGGAATATCGGAAGCAAACTACTCAGTGACCGGTTCTCGACAGCCAGCCGTTTCATACGTCCTGTATTCAAATATCCAAATATAAAAAATACATGCAAATCAGCGCGGACAATACCGGTGCAGCAGTCGTAAACTTTGTCTACATACTTGTAACTCCAATTCCCCTCAATAGGCCGCTTAACATTCTGCCAGAAAGAAACCTTGACCTTTCACTGAACGTTAATGATTCCCTGAGAGTTTCAATTAAAACTCTCAGGGAATCATTATTATTGTTCGTTATTAATTAATACTTAAACCTGCACTTGCATACCCTGCAACAGTCTGAATCAAAGCCAATCCACTTGTTGTTGCTGAAAATACTAACATCAGGCGGGTTTGAGCAGTTACCGGAATATTAAGTCCTGTCAGTGACCCATTCAGCAATGTCCCGATAGATATCGCTCCGGAAAGAGCCGGAGTCAGATTAATCAGTGTTCCGGCAATCGGAGAAAATACATTGTTCGGTGTTACTGATTGATACAACTGCGCTCTTACCGTAACCGTGGAGCCTATCAGGGAAAGCGCTACCGTTGTGCTGAAAAATGCACTGAATGAAGTAATAATACCGTCACGCGGAACCTGAAATGCAAAATTGGAAAGCGTTCCGCTTGCATTCGTAATATCAATTGTTGAACCAAGCAGTGTAAGTCCCTGGGCACTGCTTCCAAAACCAACAAAAGCAGGAAGTCCGGCAAGCCCTCCGGCAATTGTCGTCAAAGCAACCGGAATTCCGGATGCAAATGGAATAATAGCTCCTGTACCAGCAATGCCTGTGGCCCCCGTTGCTCCTGTGGCTCCTGTAGCCCCTGTAGCTCCATCCGCTCCTGTGGCCCCTGTAGCTCCTGTAGCCCCCGTTGCTCCTGTGGCTCCATCCGCCCCTGTTGCTCCTGTGGCTCCATCCGCTCCTGTGGCCCCCGTTGCTCCTGTAGCTCCATCCGCTCCCGTGGCCCCTGTGGCCCCATCGGCTCCTGTAGCTCCCGTCGCTCCTGTGGCCCCATCGGCTCCTGTGGCTCCCGTCGCTCCTGTGGCTCCATCCGCTCCTGTGGCTCCTGTAGCTCCTGTGGCCCCATCGGCTCCCGTCGCTCCTGTGGCTCCCGTCGCTCCTGTAGCTCCCGTTGGGCCATCATCGCCTGGACAGCCTTTCGGGCCCTGGATTCCAATCGGGCCTGTCACACCTTGAATACCTTGTGCTCCAGTCACACCTTGCGGTCCCATTGGGCCGGTTGGGCCGGTGGCTCCTGTGATACCTGGTATTCCCCTCGGCCCCTGAGGTCCGATATCACCCATCGGGCCTGCCGGGCCGGTAGGACCGGTAATGCCGGCCGGGCCCTGTGGCCCTACATCACCTTTCGGGCCCTCACAGCCCGGATCGCCTTTCGGGCCAATATCACCGCGGACGCCCTGAATACCCTGGATACCTTGCGGTCCTGCGTAACCTCTTGGACCTGCACAGCCTCTTGGACCAGTGCACCCGGTAGGACCTACCGGACCCGTATTTCCTCTCGGCCCCCTTGCACCAGGAGCGCCCGGAATCCCTTGCGGCCCCATCGGGCCCTGATCGCCTCTGTCACCTTTGGGACCAGGACATCCGGTATCACCCTTTATCCCTTGTGGTCCCATCGGACCCTGATCGCCTTTCGGGCCCGCAGGTCCACATTCACAGCAAGGAGGATAACACGGATTATTGCAATTATTTGAACTGCAGTTACATGCATTATAATGATTCATATTTAAACACTTCCTTATATATTTATTATAAAAAGACACTTTTTGAATGGTCAAAAAATATCTCTTTATAGAAACATTCTATGAATATCAGAATAATTTGTTACCCGTATACAACAGTTCAAAAAATACACATGTATCTCTGCTAAAATCTTTCGCTCGATCCACCTGTCTTAGTTACATACAGTTCCTTAGAGATGCTCAAAATATTGTTTATTATAAAGATATGCCTTTGAATAAGGTTTGCAGGCTCCGGCTTTTTCATTGTATTCTTTCGCTTTTTGTCGGTCTCCTATTTTATCATAACATACGCATAGCTGTAAAAAAGGAATATAATCATAACAATCAGGCTGAACAAATCCGTCTGCATATTCATTTTTTGATACGCGTAGAGCAGTCTCGTACCAATAGACCGCAATATGATAATTTCCATGTTTCAAAAAATATTTTCCAATCTCACAACACAGTTCAGCCCTTGGCCGGTCAAAGCTCATGCTGCGTAACAGTGTTAAAAGCGCTGCATGTTCCTGTCCCATTTGAAAATAACAGTCAGCACAGACCGTACATGCCTCAATTTTGTTTTCTATCCATCCATCTGGCGAGAGCAAAAATTGTTCAAACACCGAAACAGCTTCTTCGTATTGTTTGTGATAATATAATTCCCTGCCATAGTAATATTGCTGCCGCGGATCCAGAGTCTTTCCGTCTGCAAGCATCTTCTGGTATATTTTCAGATTTCGGTCAGGATTCCCGGCATTCATTTTTTTATGACAGATTGCGATATCCGAATATACGATGCTGCCATGCGGAGGTATCACTTCATGAACTGCCCCAATCCATCGATATTTTCCGTTATTTCTGACCCACCGTTCCCGAAAATAAGAAAAAGAAGGCTTGCCGGCTTCATCAAAAGCAGTAATGTATTTCATCATTACGATATCTGTATCTGGCGTTAATTCCTGCTTTAACTTCAAAAATTTTTCCTTTTCTGTTTCTTCTAAAATATCGTCCGCATCCATCCACATACAGTAGTCCATAGAAGCCTTGGAAAAAGAATAATTTCTGGCTTCAGAAAAATCATCTGTCCATGGATAAGAATAAATTTTTGATGTATAGCCGGAAGCTATTTCTACGGTCCGATCATCCGAACCGGTATCTACGATAATAATTTCATCAACGAGTTCTGCAACACTGTCGAGACAGCGCGCTATGTGCATTTCCTCATTTTTGACGATCATGCAAAGACTTATAGTCAACATATTAAATTCTCCATTTCCTTTTTTCTGCAGCAGTCCAAGCTTATTGAACTGCTGCTTTTTATTGTCTGCAAAGCTTTTCTATACTCATATTCATGTTAACTTTCGATGGGCCTGCAGAAGAATTCCATGCAAATATTAAAACCGAAGCGCTGCGTATTTCTATTATAAAATATCTTGAAAATTGAAGTATTTCTTTTCTCCTGGCTGATTCTGCAAATCCGACATATGCGGTTTGCTCACAGTCATTGAACATAGGCGTCAGTTTGATAAAGCCATGTTTTTTTATTGCCGCAGATATATGATAATAGATTGCATAACAGCCAGGCGTTAACCGGACAGCGTATTTATTGCAGAGTGAAATGTTTTCGGTTATATCCGCTATATCCATTTTAAGCGGGAGCTTTGCTCTATCCTGCATCATAAGCCCCTGGCCTAAAAATGTTGCCAATATTCTATTTTGCGGATAGCCGGGCGGTCCGGGTGGCCCTTGTGCGCCTGCTTCTCCTTTTGGCCCCATTGGTCCTGTTGCTCCTTGCGGGCCCTGCGGACCGGTAACTCCCTGCGGTTGAAGTGGTATACTAAAACTGGACACGGAGGGGGTAGATTTTGGACAGGATACA
>CAJUBQ010000133.1 GCA_910584595.1 uncultured Eubacterium sp. | reverse complement strand
TTGAGGCGATTTTTAATGAGGCAAAAAAATTATAATTTTTCTTGTGTTTATGAAAAGAATATGCTACAATACTAAATAAGAAGAAAGCGAGATGCTCTATCTAAGAATCAATGGTATAGACTCCCAACAAAGAAGAATGGAGTTAGCTGCTCCAACAAATGAATTATCTGGGTATAGATTTCCGACAAAGAAGAAGCAGGTCATATGGCCTGCTTTTTGTCAATAATATTCTGGAAAATTATAGATTAGTACGATAAAGTTTTTTGTTCTTAAAATAAAAGAGATCAAACAAGAAAAACAATAATTGGAAATCATACAAAATGCTGATTGTCATTATGATGCAGAAGAAATAATATATGGTAATAGTGATTTGATTAAAATATATTAAACATTTTTGATGCAAAAGTGGGAGGAATAATATGCCATTTGAACTTGGAGGAAGAGCAGATAAACAGGGAAATAGATATGAACATAATTGTGCTATTTATGAGATACTTAAAATTATTGATGAAGTAAATTATAGTGTTGTTATAGAGGCATTAGGTGATGATGAAAAAGGAACAGATATCTTGGTTACTACAATGCAGGATGAAAAAGAACATCAACAGTGTAAAGCCAGAAATGCAAGTAAGGAGTATTGGGATATTACAGATTTAAAAGCAAAAAGAATATTTAAAACGTGGGATTTTCAGTTAAACAGGGATAATAATAGAAAAGTGGCGTTAGTTAGTCCGTTGGCGTGTTCTTTTTTAGTAGATCTTCATGATCGAGCACTGAATACCAGTGGCAAAGCAGATGATTTTTATAATATACAACTTATGGGAAGCAGCAAGGAGTTTCAAAAGTTTTATCAGGAGTTTTGTTCAGAAATGGGGCTAAACGTTTCAGAAGAGAGTGATTATGGAAGGACAGAACGACTAAAAAGCATAGATTATTTGAAAAGAATCTTTTATAAACAGATTTCAGAAGCTGGAATTCAGGAAAACATCGATCAGAGCATTCGTTTTTTATTTAGAAATGATAGAAATGTTGTTTATAACGCGATGGTTTCCTTAGTTTGTATGAAGGATATACTGGGTGTGGAGATTACGCATTCATATTTGTTGAATTATTTTAAAGAGCAGAGAATGGAAATGCGTTTGCGCGATGGTGATGAGCGTATTCTTCCAAGGATTATTCAAATAAATCAGGAGTATAGAAATGCTTTTAAACCATTAATAGGTGGTCTGGTTCACAGAAGGGAATTTGAAGATTGTATTAATGCAATAAAATCCGAAAAGTCATTTATTATTTCCGGTGGAGCAGGATATGGGAAGAGTGGTTGTACAGAAGCTATTATAGATTATTGTGAAAAGGAAAATATTCCGCACATTGCCATAAAGCTTGATCATAGGATACCTTGCGGTAATTGTGATAAGTGGGGCAGGGAGCTGGGATTGTCTGGTTCCATAGTATATGCCATGCATTGCATTTCAAGGAATGAGAAAGCAGTGATTGTACTGGATCAGTTGGATGCATTGAGATGGACGCAGGCAAATTCAACTGAGGCGCTTTCTGTCTGTACGGAGTTGATCGGACAGGTTCGGCATTTTAATCAGGATAGGAAACATAAGATTTTAGTAGTGTTTGTCTGTAGGGTATATGATCTTGAAAATGATAATAACATAAAATTGCTGTTTGAAAAGAAAAGTGATAAGGAAGAAAATGATTGGATAAAAATTCGCATAAAGAATTTTGATGAAGATGTCGTGAGAAAGATTATTGGGGAAGGATATGACCGTCTTACCTCAAAATTGAAAAAAATACTGCAAATACCAAGTAATCTTTATATATGGCAGCATTTAGATAAGGAAGATTCCTATAGTGAATGTGTTACGACCAGCCATTTGATTGAAAAGTGGTATCAGCAGATATGCAGAAAAAGTATAACAGTCGGGATACAAGAAAAAACAGTTATGGATACTCAAAATAGCATTGTTGATATGTTAGATAAGATGGGGCGTTTATATGCACCAAGACAGCGGCTGAGAGTTGAAAATGCCGGGCTGGATTATTTAATATCATGTGAGATGATACTTGTACAAAAAGAAAAAGTTGGTTTTGTGCATCAATCTATTTTGGATTATTTTATGTCAAAGCGAATGACAGAAAAATATTATGATGGTCAGAGTATAGAGGAGGTGATCGGCGAAAAAGATAAGCAGACACCAAGTAGGAGATATCAGGCTCAGATGTTTTTGCAGAACATCTTAGATTATGATACAGCGGAGTTTATTGGAGCGGGAGAGCAATTGTTGGTTTCAAAAAAAGTGCGTTATTATATGAAATTTATTTTTTATGAACTATTAGGGCAGAGATCCGAACCAGACGAAAATATCATCCAGTTTATTACGGACGAATGTGAAAATGAGTCATATGGAGATTATATTCTGAATAATGTTATTTTTGGAAGAAAACAGTACGTGTCTGCTTTAAGAAGGCAGGGAATACTAGAAAAATGGTTTGGGAACCCGTCGAAGAAAGAAGTTGTTTTTAGACTATTGCAAAGTATCAGTCCCGATTTAGACATCGAGGATATTGATTTTATTAGAGAACATGCTTTCAAAAGTAAAGAAGATGACAGGGAATTTGTAAGGTGCATTGGAAATAATTTGGTCAAAGAGCAGAATGAACTGTTTGAAATGAGGATGACATTTTATACACATTATCCAGATTTTTCGGAAGACTTATATATAAATCTAGAGTCCATGTTAAGACAACATGAAATAAGGACAATTCGTCTGATTGCATTCTGGATGTCCAATAGGATTGAAAGTAAAGAATATCAGATATTTCTTGATCAAACAGATTTTCTTATTTCAGATAACTCTTTGCAGATATCTGACGGAGAAACGGTGACTGATCTATTGCTTCCATATATTCCAGCCAGCAATTCATTGGAAGTGAGGTATAGTGAATGGTCTGGAATGTATAGGTTTATGTGTGAAATTGAGAGATGCTGTGTGGAATTGGTAAAAAAAGCGAATCTGACAATCATCGCCAAAACACCAGAAATTTTTTGGAAGCGATATGAGCCATATATGGGAAAGGGATATTACGTATTTAACGAAATCATTTTATCAGGTATGGCATATTTGCCGGAAAACTTTAGTAATCGGGTAATAAGTTATATATGCAGTGATTTAGACAAAAATATTTTTGATTATACAAGTGGAGTTCAAGATAAGCTGGAATTAGCAAAAAAAGTTATAAGAGCGCATGGTAACAAATGTAATCAGGAGATTTTTGGTAGCTTAGAGCAAAGTATATGTAAATATATCTCACCGAAAGCAGTTGCTTGTTATAGGGATAGAATCGAGTTCAACAGAAAAAAAGAAAATGAATCTGTGTATTGGAGTTTTTGGGGAGATTTGCAATGGGAATTATTGCCCTGTCTGCCAAAAGAAAGGATAGGAAAAGAAACAGAAGAATTATTACAGGTATTGAATAGGCGTTTTGAGAAAATTGAATCTTGCTATTATAGAGAAAGTTCTCAGATGGGAAGCGTCGAATCTCCAATCTCTGGAAAAAATATAGGAAAAAAACAATGGCTTTGCATAATAACAAATGAAAAGCTGCCAATGAAAAGGCATTCTGAATGGGTTGAAGAAAAAGAATGTTTTATCGAAAGTTCATATTCCATGTATGTCAGTGACTTTCGCAATGCGGTTAGTAGGGATACAGAAGAAATGATTCAACTTGTAATCGAGCATAAAGATAGTGTATTGCCGGATTTTATCAATTCTCTGTTTTCTGGTGTAGCTTTTTCAGAAAATATAAGCAAGGTTCCTATAGAAATCATAGAGAAGATGTTTCGTGAATTTCCATGTGATATGGAGAAGGATCGGGATTGCTACTTAAGTATTATTGTTGAGAAATTAAAAAATGCCAAGTGGTCATTTGAGGTATTAAATCAATTAAAAGAGATAGCGTTAAATCATAAGGAATCAGATCCAGAGGAGGTGAAGGACACAAAAAAAGCGGATCAATTAAGCAGCAGGACGCTTCATGAATACGCGTTAAATTGTACAAGAGGACATGCTATAAATGCGATAGGCGCCATGTTGTGGGAAGATAAAAAATTATTAGAGCATTTTAAGGAAACTATTGAAAAACTGATAATGGACGAAAATTCAATAATTCGCTTCGCTTCGTTATATGTTTTATGGCCCTCTTATAATATCGACAGACCTTGGGCAGAAGAAAGGATCTTGTCCTTGTATGAATCTGATATCAGAATGGTAAATTTTCATGACCCAGAAGTTATGTTGCTTAGGCTGTATTCCAAGTACGGAAAAAGAATACTCAAAATAGTAAAACAATGTATGAAATCTGCAGATAAAGAGTTGGTGAAGTTAGGAGGTCATGCAGTTTGTGATTTTTATATAAGGTATCATGAGTTTGCGGACATCATATCTGACGTTAGAATGAAAAGCAAGGAACAGTTAAGAGCGATATTGCATAGGGCAGTGATGTATTTGAAAATTGACAAATATCGGGAACCTGCTAAAGAAATTATTTTGGAATATAGAAAGTTTGATATGGACGAGGGCTGTCCGTTATCATTGATTTTTAAAAGTGAAAATATTGATGCAGAACGTGATAAGGAATTTCTACAGGAACTGATGAAGTCAAATGCAGGACGAAGAACCACATATGCATTTACACATTTTTTGGAAGAAAGTGCAGTTTCTGTTGTTGATTATGCAGATATCATTATTGCACTATGTGAAAATGTGTTGCAGATGGAAAAAGATAAATTAAGAGATCAATGGGGGATTGAGAATGAAATATCAAAATTAATTATGGCTTTATATGATGAAACAGCTAATTCTGAAGGGAGAATACATAAACAGATTGCTGCAAGGTGTTTGGATTTATGGGATATTATGTTTGAAAAACAGTTAGGGGTTGTAAGAAAAATAAGCTATGAATTGATGGACAGATAAGTAAAATATCTGTTAGAAGAAAGTGATCAGAAGAAAACTTCCAAGTTAAACAAAATTTGGAGGTTTTCTTTTGTTCACATTTATTTCGATGGAGGCTATCTGAATACAAATGTCTATGTTATATTTGTTATAGACAAACAAAATCAGTGTAATAAGCGAATTCCAAATAACAATGAGATTGAGTGATAATTTATCTGAATTTACATTTCTTTTATGCAGATATATTAAGATTGAATTTGACTGAACTCTATATTACGACACAGATTTAGTATCACACTACATGAAGGAACTGGGGGCAAAAATGATAGATTGGCATATGTTATATATTGATTTGTATGGTGCCATTGCATTTATCAACAAATATTTTTAGGAAGGGTGAGTGGTATGATTGTAGCAGAGAGGAAGCAAAAAATTATTATAGATAAATTCGGTAGATTTGGCGAAAGAATGCCGGACGGAAGACTAACAGCACCTTCTGACGGAAAAGTGTATTGCCTGAGAGAAGCAATATTGTTGTCGAAACAACTTGACAGACCGTTGTCGCGGCAAGAGATGAAAGAGTTTGAAGTATAATGGTTGGAATAATACCTACAAATCCCAATAAGATTTGTAGGCTTTCTTCGCTGTCACCCGCCTGTTGGTGTATGCTTGTCTCCAGAAGCATTCTGGTGATATGTCAAGAACTTTTTGAAAAAGATTTTGATATGTTTTTTTGAAAAAAGGGTAACCTTATCAGACCTTCGGTAGGATTTCTTAAAAACCGAATGTCAGTTCGATCCAGTGTTTAATTCAGATTCAGCTTTTCGCCGGTGTCAGTTGGTTTTTGACCAGCAATCCAAAAACGAGTCGTACAAATTTACGAGATGTAAGCGCGAGTGCTCTTTTGTGCTGATGTTTGGTCACCTCAGCATATTTTCTGGCATAGAAATCAGCATATTCAGGAATGTGTTTCCTGACGCTGTTTGCCGCTTCGCCAAGACAGTAGCGAAGATAGGGGTTTCCAGCTTTCGACATTTTGTTGTCCTCGAAAGTGAAATCTCCGGAATCACCCTTGGGCCAGTAAAGCCCGGCATATTTGGCAAGGGCATCGGACGAATGAAACGCTGTTATATCGCCAATTTCTGATAGAATCCCCGATGCCCATACCGGACCTATTCCGGGTATGGACTTAAGGATGGTCAGGGCGTTAGGGTTCATTCCGTTGATGCATTTTTCAATCGCCTGTTCTATCAGCCTTATTTCTTTCTGATAGGCATGGATGCAGTTAAACGAGCTTGCCAGTGATATGTTCAGTGGTTCGTACATGCACTTGTCTAACCGGTAGGAATTCCTGTCTGCCTTCCGCAGGAGTTCGGAAGTTCTGGATATGTCTGAGATGCGGTTCCTGCTCTTTTCCGCAAGGAAGGTAAGCAGATCTTCTTCCGGCATATCAATGATCTCCTGTGGTGACAGAAATTCCGTCAGGACTGCGGAGGATGTGGCGCCATAGAGACTGCCAAAGGGCCTGTCATCGCCTTCAAGGAGCTGAAGCTCGCTGAACTTCAGGTAAAGATTAGAGACCATGTAGGTCTTCTCCCTGGTGATGCACTTTGAAAGGTGCATACGGCGCCTTGTAAGGCGTTTCAGGGCTATGAACTGCCCGCCGCGCCATGGCTCCAGCTTTTTGGTGCGGCCTACCCTGCCAAAATCCGCAATGAGATATGCATCTGTGGGGTCGGTCTTTTCCATTCCGATATAGGATTTGCGGTAGTTGGAAGTGGCCTTTGGGTTTACACAGAAGACGTAAGGCCTGTAGGGCATGAGAACCTCGCTGGTCGACAGGAAGTTTGAAATATGCACGCTGTATACAGAAGTGGATTCCAGCACGATAAGGAGTGTATCCAGGTTTTTATGCTTCTGCATACACCCGGCAATCAGATTTACAAGCTTATCGGCGCCCGGCTGATTATTGCCAAAGGATGATGAGATATATTTGTTTTCTTCAAAGTCCATAGCATAGACGGCGTTGGTCTTTGAGCTTACATCAATACCAACAAACAAGGTGGACATATAGTTGATCTTTAACATGATATCACCTCCAATCGGATCGGGATTTGTGAAGCCTGAAGTAAAAGGTTTATCCTGTGCTGCATACGGTGACCGAAACCTCGCGCAATGAGCATGCACCCAGTCAGCCTTTCCTGCTGGGGCTAACAGCTGGGGATGAAAATTCTGTGTCAGCGGAATGTGCCGTATGTGCCAGGCTGAATGCTTTCGAAGCAGTCTCGGACTAAGCCGGCTGAAAGGGGGAACAGCAGCGCCTTTGGACATCAGACTCTGCCTGATATCATACCACAGGATAAACGATTATGAAACTGGGTTGTACAGGTGATGAAAGAGTGAGAAGGGAACCCTCCTGATTGCCTTCACCTATATCTTCAAGAATGGACAAATCTCTGTAACTCAATTTATTCAGAAGTACATCCAAGCGTTTCCGCACAGCGCTTTTAGCATCTGCTTTATCTGGAAATATGTACGGGTCGATAGGCATATCAAATATTGTGGCGATATATGCCAAAAGTCCGAGGCTTGGGTGTTTCCCTTCCAGTTCGATTGCTTGGAGATGCCGTGGCGTAATATCAAGCGTTTCCGCTAATTTCTCCCGTGTTATCTTTTGGGCTTCACGAAAAGTTTTGATGTCAAGCACCATCGGAGTGAAGTCAAATCCGTATCTGTTTTTCTTGTTCTTTTCCATTTCCATATGTCCACCGCCTGTTCTAAAATTTGTTATGTTCCATTTTACAGAGATAGAAGTTCCTATTAAACGAGATAGAATCTCTATGCATAGGAACTATAGATATCATATATGAGAACAAATAGCACTGGATGATTGAGTTTAAATATAAAAAGTGCTATAATACAAAAAGTTCTATTTCATATCAAAAAATGATGAAAGAGAATATGCGAAGAAAAAGGTTATTTGATGCATTGATGTGAAGCTATCGGTTGGAGGATATTATGTGTAGGAATAAAAAAAGAAAAAATAAAGGTTTACTCCATGCAAAGCCAGTGTAATAAGCGACATTTGCATGGAGAAATATAAGTCGCTGATGTAGAATATCTGGCTTTGCTGCTTGACACTAGAACCTAAAAATGCACATTTCAAGTGGTCTTTAGGAGAATCAAGGAGGAAGCCTGTGTATGAAATATGTGAATGCAAATGACATTCTCCCCAATATGCTGATTGAGGAATTACAAAAATATGTCCAAGCAGGATATATTTATATTCCAGTTAAGAACGAACAGCATAAATCTTGGGGTGAATTGTCTGGTTATCGGAAAGAACTTGCAAGACGCAATAAAGCTATCATTGAAGAATATCGCAGAGGTGTTTCTATTGAAAAACTTGCGGATAAATATTATCTTTCGATATATGCTATAAGAAAAATAATATATCAGAAATAATTGGAGAGGGCTGCCGTATCAATGGCAGCTCTCTTTTATACTGATTATTTCTGTATCATTCTATGTATTGAGGATGTATCAACGAAAGGGTAAAATTACGGTGTATTATGTATTAACAGGAGGATAACAAGATGGCAGATTTACAAAAAATATTTCCGAGGACAGGGGATACACAGACTATCTATTTAAAAAACGTGGTCACTAATCCAAATATTGAGATTGGCGATTATACGATGTATAACGATTTTGTGAGTGATCCTGCGGAATTTGAGAGAAACAATGTACTGTACCATTATGCAATCAATCACGATAAGCTCAGGATTGGAAAATTCTGTTCGATTGCTTGCGGGGCAAAATTTCTTTTCAACAGCGCAAACCATACGATGGCTTCCTTATCCACCTATCCGTTTCCGTTGTTTTTTGAAGAATGGGGGCTTGAGAAAAAGAGTGTCACAGAAGCATGGGATAATAAAGGGGATATAAACATTGGGAATGATGTATGGATTGGATATGAAGCGGTTATTTTAGCAGGCGTGACGGTTGGAGACGGAGCAGTTATTGGAACTCGTGCGGTTGTCACGAAAGATGTGCCGCCTTATACTATTGTGGGCGGCATCCCTGCAAAACCAATAAAAAGACGCTTTTCTGATGATAGAATAGAACAGTTGCTTAAAATGAGATGGTGGGACTGGTCGGAAGAAAAGATTGCAGGGAATATAAAGGCAATACAGTCGGGATGTATGGAACAACTGAAAGGGGTGTAAATATGTGTACAAGGTTTGTATATAACGGAAATGATACCGTCGTTGGATTTAACTTTGACATTGACCTTTCCGTGTGGACGCATACAGTCATCGCAGAAAAAGGCAGATTTTTCATCGGGATAAAAATGCCAGACAATAAGTACCATTCTTTTCATGGAGTAAACAGGAACGGGAATGTCGGGACGCTGCTTTATGTAAATGGAAACGAAAAGGGAAGGTATTCTGCTAATGCAGGGTGTGTTGCAATTTCTGATTTGACGGAACAGTACGTCAAAGGAGAACTGTCATTTGACGATGCCTGCCGCATTGTAAAGAACCAAGAAATTGTATATGCTAAAGACGCTACTATGCAGGCAATGCTTTCAGACAGGAAAGGGCGTGTGTTAATCATTGAGCCAGGAATTGGACACCGTTTTGAGCAGAAAAGATATTCTCTGATAACGAATTATTCCATACTCAATCCAGAAATAACCAGACCATATATTGTGTCTGGAGATGACAGGTTTGAAAGGGCAAAGGAACAACTGGAAAAGCAAAATGATAATTTTTCAGTCACGGATGCTTTCAAAATCTTAGAATCTGTTCGGCAGGAGGGAATATGGGCAACGAGGGTTTCCTTTGTATATTCTGTTAAAGCACATAAGGTTTTTTATGTGTTAGATAATAGGTTTGGAGAAATAAAAGAATTTCAATTCGATATGCGGGCAAATTCCTAAATCCTAATTGTATAGAAATAATTAGTGACAGATAGCGGTAATAAAAATGGATGGCAGTCATATAAATTTTCCTTGACTTTTACTATTAACAATAGTAATATTGATGATAGTAAAAATGGAGGTGAGAATATGTCATCCATAGATTTGGTAATTCTCGGAATTGTTATGGAGAAACCGCAGAGCGCATACGACATCCAGAAAGATGTGGAATACCATCATCTTTCAAGATGGACAAAGATTAGCGCCCCGTCCATTTATCGGAAAGTGCTTCAAATGAATGAGCAGGGCTATTTAGAGAGCAGTATTGTGAAAGGGGATAAATTTGCTGATAAAGCGGTGTATTCCATCACAGAGAAAGGGCGGGCGTATTTTGGGCAGCTTATGGAAACATACGCAAGCCAGAAAGTCCCATTGCTGTTTGACTTTAATGTTGTTATTACAAACTTAAACAAAATGGAAAGGGAAAAAGCGCTGGATTTGATAAAGAAGCTGCGGGACAATTTTACGGCTTCAGCAAAATCCATTGACGAATATGCCGCCAGCTATCCAGATATTCCATTGGGTGGGAAAGCGATTTTTGAACAGCAGCGTTTGTTATACCAATCCCTGCTAGAATGGCTTGCTAAATTTGAAAGCCAGTTTAGGGGGAGTTGATAGCATGGCGATGAGAAGCAGCTTGACAATTCTGTTTGAAAATCCCTTTTGGATTGGATTGTTTGAGCGCATAGACGGCGACAAATATGAGGTCTGCAAGGTTACGTTCGGCGCAGAGCCGAAAGATTATGAAGTGTATGATTTTCTGCTCAAAAACTGGCATAAGCTGAAATTCAGCCCGCCAGTTAAAACAGAAAAAATCGAAGAACGAAAAATCAATCCCAAGCGTATGCAGAGGGAAATCAACAGCCAGTTGGAAAACAAGGGTATTGGAACGAAAGCGAGGCAAGCCTTAAAGCTCCAACATGAACAGGGAAAACTGGAACGTAGAGTTAAGTCCAGAGAACAGAAAGAAGCAGAGAAAGAGCGACAATTCGCTTTGCGGCAGGAAAAGAAAAAAGCAAAGCACAGAGGGAGGTAATGTTCTGATGATAGCAAGAGAATGGGTGCGTTGCCCGATTTGTTC
>CAJUBQ010000132.1 GCA_910584595.1 uncultured Eubacterium sp. | reverse complement strand
ACGCATGGAGCGGACTGTTACTAATCGGTCGAAGGCTTGACCAGAAAAGGTTAAAGAGAAATGGGAATATATGTGGTTTGAATCGTTTTCATTGTTTTATAGAAGAGATAAAGCGGAAAATGAAGATAGGATGGAATTCTGTGTGAAGTTTTGAAGGTATATTTTGAAAAATATTTAGGGGTGTAGTTCATCGGTAGAATAAGAGTCTCCAAAACTCCAGAGGAGGGTTCGATTCCTTCCACCCCTGTTAAGAATAATAAATAGGTAATCCTGGTCTTGATTGGCCAGGTTTTTTTCTTTTGTAATTGATGCCAAATAGCGGCCAAAGAAGTGTATCATAGGAAAGATGGAACAAAAAAGATATGATACAAAAGATGTAATATTTTAGAATAATCCGAAACTATTTCAGATGTACTGGCATCTAAAAAAGGAGGAATAAAATGAGGAAACGTTCAAAGAAACAGGATAATCTCATCGAGCAGAACCTCATTGAGAATTACAGTCGTTATTATCGTTTGGCATACAGCTATGTAAAAAATGAATCAGATGCAATGGATATTGTGCAAGAAGCAGCTTATAAGGCAATATATAAAAGTGATACACTAAAAAATGAAAAATATATAGGAGCCTGGATTTGCAGAATTGTAATCAATGAAGCTTATAATATTTTACGAAAAAAACAGAAAGAAGATTATCCATCACTAGAAATGGATTTATCACAGGAAGATTGCTATGAAGATTTAGATTTGCTGCAGGCAATTCGGAAACTGAAAGAAGAAGAACAGGCAGTTATCTATTTACGCTATTATGAAGGCAAACAATTAGATGAGATAGCAGAGATTACGCAAGAAAAATTAAGCACTGTAAAAAGCCGGTTATACCGGGCGATGAATAAGTTAAAACTTGCATTAGAGTGTGTTTAACAAAAATGAGTACGCTAAGCGTGAACCAATGTCATTAACTTAACGGATTTCCGCCAGACGCAGGAGTCTGACTACGAAAAGCTTAAGTTAATGACACTGAGCGTGAACAGTAACGAACGATATATGTATTATAAGGAGGAAAAATTTACACATGGACAAAACAAATTTTATGGAGTATCATATGGTATCCAGATGTTTATTTTTGATAGGAATGACATTGTTTTTATGGTTTTGCTGGCCGGCTGTATTTAAGAGAATGTTAAATACCGGTAATGTTTTAGGCATGCTGCTGTGTGTAACGATCATGTTTTATAGTACGCGTTATCAGAAAATGCATCAGTTGTTTGCAGATTTGTGGCAGAAAAAACCGATGCGTGTTTTTTTTCTGCTGCTTGCTGTTTTTGTTTTGCTAGCTGTTATCCTTATGATTGCAGCCTCAGTAGCAATTATAGGTGCAGCATCGAAAACAATTCCCCAAAATACGCCGGCTGTTGTATTAGGCTGTGCGGTAAAGGGAAAACAGCCAAGCAGAGTGTTACAGGAAAGAATCGATGCGGCATATGATTATATGCAGGAACATCCGCAGGCGATTTCTGTTTTATCTGGTGGAAAGGGCAGAGGAGAGGATATTTCCGAAGCAGCGTGCATGTATCAGGCTTTGCAGCAGTCAGGGATCGAGGATCATCGCTTATATCAGGAAGCTCATTCTGTCAATACGCAGGAGAATCTTGAAAATTCAGTAGCAGTGCTAAAGGAGATGGAACTTACAGAGACAGTGACCGTGATCTCAAGTGAATTTCATCTTTATCGTGGCAGATGGTGGGCAAATAAATTGGGTTATGAAAGTTATGGATACGCAGCCAATACAGACTGGAAATATTTACCAACTTTATTTTTACGCGAAGTGATTGCTGTTGTACATTTATGGCTTACAACATTTCTATGAAAAAAAATCTTAACACATATGTCATAAACAAATAAAATTTGACAACAGGTACAAGGCTGACTATAATTAATGATTGTTGGAATAATGCAAATGATAGGATGATTTTTATGAAAAAAGATTACATATTTTTAGTATGGAGGCAGGTATGGTATTTTCAAGTTTAATTTTTATTTTTCGGTTTATGCCTCTGTTTTTTTTATGTTATTTTCTAACGCCAAAGTCGTTTCGCAACCTTGTATTGTTTTTGGGAAGTATTTTCTTTTATGCAGTTGGTGAGCCGGTCTATATATTTTTGATGCTGTTTACGATTTTTGTTAATTTTCTAATCTGTGTGCATCTGGCAAGAGAGCATAGAGATAATCACCGAAAATGGACACTGATTTTTGCAATGATTTTAGATTTTGGAATGCTGTTTTTGTTTAAATATTTTGATTTTTTTGCACAAAATCTGAATCTGATGCTTCATAAGGAAACGCTGCCGTTGTTAAATCTAACGTTACCTCTTGGAATCAGCTTTTATACATTTCAAATAGTATCATATGTAGGAGATGTCTACACAAAAAAAATGAAACATCCCGGAACATTGTTAGAATTTGCTACCTATGTGTGTATGTTTCCGCAGCTGATTGCGGGGCCTATCGTTCAGTACCAAGAAGTATCAAATGAATTAAGAATACGTAAAGTTACTTTACGCGAAGTAGAACACGGATTGGAAGTGTTTTGTTTTGGATTAGGAGCAAAAGTACTTTTAGCAAATAAAATATCTATTTTTTGGAATCAGGTGCAGGGGATTGGATATGCGAATATTTCTACGCCAATTGCCTGGATGGGTGCGGCTGCATATTCTTTTCAGATTTATTTTGACTTTTGGGGATACTCGCTGATGGCGATAGGGCTTGGATATATTATGGGCTTTCATTTGCCTAAAAACTTTGACAGTCCTTATATGGTAAAATCAGTGACTCAGTTCTGGCGCAACTGGCATATGACACTTGGACGTTTTTTCAGAGAGTATGTCTATATACCGCTTGGAGGTAATCGAAAAGGAAATGTGCGAATGCTTTTGAACATGTTCGTTGTATGGTCACTGACAGGTTTATGGCATGGCGCAAGCTGGAATTTCGTACTCTGGGGTTTGGGATTTTTTGTTCTGTTAGCATTGGAAAAATTTATTTATGGACGGTTTCTTGAAAATAGTATATTAATAGGACATATTTATATTTGGATTTTAATTCCGGTTACTTGGGTGGTATTTGCAATTTCTGATTTCCAACAGTTATTAATTTATCTGCAGCAGTTGGTTGGCATTCATCATCAGCCGGTGCTCGTTGGAACAGATCAGCTCATTCGGTATGCAAAAGAATATGGAAGCTTGTTTTTGATTTGTGCATTCTTTTGTACGAAACTGCCGGAACGCATTTACCATTATATCAGAGGTGGCTTGATTGTCGTTATACTGGCATGTGGTGTATTTTGGATGAGTGTGTATGAACTTGCAAATGGTGCAAATAATCCTTTTTTATATTTTAGATTTTAGAAATCATACAGTTCCTAAGATAAAGATGTTAGTTTTTGAAAGGGAAAAGAAAGTAATATGAAATTATGGAAATGGTTTATCAAGTGCCCAATGCTTTTTTTGCTATTGATGGGTTGGCTTGGGTTGACAGCGTTTACATGGTCAGAGGGCAGAATGCCACAGAAACTAAATCAGGGAATGATTGAAAATCCTGTATTTACTGCGCTTCTGGAGCCAGAGATATCAGATACGATTTTGGACGATTTGGATGACACATTGTTCGATCAAGAAGAATCAGATGAAGATTTAGATAAAAAATCAGATCAAAAAAATACAGTGATAGCGGCAGTATCCAAAACATCAAAGGATTCGAAACAGATTCAAAATGATTTACAAGGCAGTGCAAATCATAAAGAGGCAGCAGATGATGGAAAAGAAATCGAGAAAAAACCGTCGACAGAGGATGATATTAAAAACGATAAAAAGAAAGATAAAGATGAACAAAACAGTAAAAACGAAGAAATAGGCGTCACGAATTTTAAACAATATAAAAAGAAAAAGACGGATTCCAGATATTACTCTGATCCTGGCAAAACAGCTTTGACAACCGAGTTTTCATATCAGGAAGTAGATAAGAGTTATTTTGACGATGCCGTATTTATCGGTGACTCCAGAACAGTTGGGATGCAAGATTATTCAGGACTCGATAATGCACAGTTTTTTGCAAAAACAGGTATGAATGTATACGATATTTTAGAAGATAAATTTATTAAAGATCCAAAAACAGGAGATGACGTAAGCGTTGCGCATATGTTAAAGACAAACAAATACGGAAAGATATATTTTATGGTAGGCATTAATGAGCTTGGTACAGGCAATACGGGCACTTTCCAAAAGGCTTATGAGCGGGTGCTTCGCAAGTTTCATAAATGGCAGCCAGATGCAGTTATCTATATCCAGGGTATTATTCCAGTCAGCAAGGTGAAAGCATCCGGGGATGAAATATTCAATAATATCAATATCAATGATAAAAATGTAGCAATTGCACAGCTGGCAGATGGAAAAGATATTTTTTATCTGGATGTCAGCAAAAAGCTGACAGATAAAGGAGGATATTTAAAGGAAGATTATACTTTTGATGAAGTTCATATGTATGCACAGTATTATGAGCTTTGGACGGAGTTTTTAACAAAACATGCGGTGGTACGGTAATGTGCAAAAGGCGATACTTTTAGATGGTATCGCCTTTTTATATGTGACGGATTTAGATAGTTTTTTGGCTCCTCGGACGCCGGATGATGGGAGCTGTCCGGTCTGCTTGTTCCTGTTCCAGAATGCAAGAAGCTCTAAGCATTCTGCATTTATACTATGTAACCGTACGGACGCAACACCTAATTCGCCCTGGCTAAACGCCAGCAGCTAAAGGTGTCGCTTGGCTTCGCCCCTGGTTTTCAAGCAGAATACTAAGAGCTTCTAACATTCTTCCAACGTCACAAGCAGACCGGACAGCTCCCATCATCCGGCTGTTTTTTTTAAGCCGTTACATCATATATCATATACGATCCAATTCTGTCTGAAATTCATATATTATTTGCTGTTTCGATTTGACTCTTTAGAGAAATAATTTAAACAGTTTGCAGAATAGAAGTATATGAAAAAAGACAGTTAGTTTACTTGTTTTTTAAAGGCGATCACGAACCTGTTATAAACGTTGTGTATAAGAGATCAATACAACGTGCAATGTTATCAAAAACCAGCAGGGAGAGGGGATTTGCGCGGTTTTCCTGTGGCTTTGGAAGAATGTTAGAAGCTCTTAGTATTCTGCTTGAAAACCAGGGGCGAAGCCAAGCGACACCTTTAGCTGCTGGCGTTTAGCCAGGGCGAATTAGGTGTTGCGTCCGTACGGTTACATAGTATAAATGCAGAATGCTTAGAGCTTCTTACATTCTGGAACGGTCACAGGAAAACCGCGCAAATCCCCTTTCCCTGCGTCCGGGAATCCAAAATGCACCACTATATCTAAAATAGCTATACAAATATAAGGAAATTTTTGTTTTTAATTTAATCTTGACAATCTGGAAAACATATGCTATTGTGTATTAGTACTAGTAATACACACAGTACATGAGATACAATAGATACACACCACATACGAAAAGCAGCTGGCAGAAGCAATTTTGTACGTATAATGATGTCACGTCAGATTGTCAGATTGTCAGATTGTCAGATTGTCAGATTGTCAGATTGTCAGATTGTCAGATTGTGATAGCTGTCAGCTGTATTAACGTAGTAATGTGGCTTTGGATTTACGGTTAGGAAAATCAGATTTTCGATGTATATGGATAGAATAACAAACAGATCTGTATGCGAATGTTGTAAAAGAGGAGGGGTTCATGCAGAATGTTGCTGGAGATCTGTATGCAGGAGGTTGTTGGAAAGGAGGAATGGCACATGCTGGAATTAAATTATCGTGATGCAAGGCCCATCTATGAACAGATCAAAGATGGTTTGCGAAGGCTGATTCTTTCGGATGTGATCCGTCAGGATGAAAAGCTTCCAAGTGTGCGGGATTTAGCAAGCCAGCTGGCGATCAACCCGAATACGATTCAAAAAGCGTATCGTGAACTGGAGCAAGAAGGATATGTCTATACGATATCTGGCAGAGGAAGTTTTGCTGCACCGCTGAGTGATGTTCGCTCTGGCAGACAGGATATGCTTCTTGCACAGTTTGACGAGGCGGTGACGGAACTTTTGTGTTTAAAAAAGGATCCGGAAGATTTGAAAAAGAGGATTGACGCATTAGCGCAGGGAGGTGTACAGAAATGATAGAAGTCATAAACGTAACGAAACGATTTGATATGTTTACGGCGTTGGATCAGGTAAATATGCATGTGAAAAAGGGAGCGATCTATGGGCTGGTAGGGCCAAACGGTGCGGGAAAATCTACTATCATACGGCATATTACAGGCGCTTACCGTCAGGATGCAGGGGAAATAAGGGTAAATGGACAGATCGTTTATGAAAATGCTGCGGTAAAGGCAGAAATTGCCTATATTCCGGATGATATTTTCTATTATAATCAGGCAAATATGAAAGATATGGTACGGTTTTATAAAGATATGTATCCTTCTTTTGATAAAGAATTGTTTGAACGGCTGCAGGAATGTTTTCCTTCTATCAGCCTGAAACGTGCAATTCGCAGACTTTCAAAAGGAATGCAGAAGCAGGCGGCTTTTTGGTTAGCGATTTGCTGCAGGCCGAAGCTGTTGATTCTGGATGAGCCGGTAGATGGTCTGGATCCGGTTATGCGCAGACAAATTTGGAGTCTTTTAATGTCGGATGTAGCAGAACATGGAACAACGGTGCTGGTATCTTCTCATAATCTACGTGAATTAGAAGATGTATGTGACCACGTGGGAATTATGCATCATGGAAAAGTAATCATGGAAAAATCCCTGGATGATCTGCAGGGCAGCGTTTCAAAAATACAGGTAGCGTTTGACAGTGAACAGCTTCCGGCACTTCCGAATGAAATGGATATATTACATCAGTCACACGCAGGAAGAGTGCATACGCTGATTATACGTGGAGAACAGGATGTGATACGCGCACAGATTGCTTCTTTGGAGCCGATTTTATTAGATATTCTTCCGCTGACACTGGAGGAAATTTTTATATACGAGTTGGGAGGCGCAGAGTATGAAGTCAAAGATATCCTTATTTAATAAAGCTGTTTTTAAACGTAATCTTACAGGCGGCTGGTGTTTGTGGGCTGCAATATTGTTGTTTTATTTGCTGACGCTCCCTGTAAGTATGTATAGCACATTGTCAGATTTAATAAAATATGATACAAATATAGATGGGACGCTTCCGGATACGCTTAAGTATACGATGATTTCAACAATATGGGGGGCGCTGGAAGCGTACGTTCCGTTATTTGCGTTGGCTGCGCTCTTATGCGCGATGTTTGTATTTGCTTATTTATTCACAGGCAGAAATTCAAATATGATGCATACGTTCCCGGTTAACAGGATGACCTTATTTACAACAAATTATGTGACTGGATTGTTGTTCCTGATGGCGCCTGTTATTTTGTCAGTGGTTTTGACGCTTGGAGTAGGGGCAGCGTATGGGGCGCTGGACGCTTTGGTTATCAAACATTATTTGATTTGGATAGTTACTGTGGCAGTAGAAAATATATTTTTCTTTAGCATGGCTGTCTGCGTATTGATGTTTGTCGGTAATATGGTTGCTGTACCAGTTATGTATCTGATTTTGAATTTTTTGTATGACGGATGTGTATTAATTGTAGAAACGATGCTCAGCATCGTATGCTATGGGTTGGAATCATATACATTTTCAAGCGGCTTGTTTGGCGTACTTACCCCCATTTTGTATCTTGCCCGCAGAGTAGGAGGCAATAGCCGCGTAGTGCCGGGGGTAAAGTTCGAAGAAACATTTCGGAATATGCATGTGCTGCCGGGGTATTTTGCAGCTGCCGTTTTTTTTGCAGTGATTGCAATCATCGTGTATGAAAAAAAGCATATTGAAACAGCCGGCGACGTAATTACCGTAAAATGGCTAAAGCCAATTTTCCGCTGGGGAGCGTCTGTTTGCACATCAGCGCTTGCGGCGTTGCTTTTGAGCAGTATGTTTTATACAAAATCGTTTTGGGTAATTTTAAGCATCGTTATCGTGACCGGTTTGATTGTGTTTTTTATAGCTCAGATGTTGTTAGAGCGAAGCGTGCATATCTTTACAAAAAGAAAAATTCAGGAAGGTATGATTTATACAATCATTGTCTGCGCATTTTATGTGGCATTAGATATGGATGTAGCAGGACTGGAAAAAAAGGTGCCTTCTATGGATGACATACAGGCAGCAAAAATGAGCGGCCAATTGGAGATGCTTTCAGACGATGAGGAAGAGATTGCTTTTATACATGATATTCACAGCCAGATCGTTGATTCCAGAAAAGAGTTTAAACGGAGTGCGCAAAATTATTCTCGCAATTCAGAATATGTATCAATAGATTATTTGTTAAAAGATAATTCAACATTCAGGAGAGTATATGAAATTCCAGGCTCAGATGATGATGGAAGCGTGTCCAAACAGATTTGGGACTATGCGCAGAAGCCGGAAATCATACTGAAACAGTTTTTTGGTATCCACTATCCGGAGATTGATGTCTATGGGGGAACATGGGAAACCTATCAGTCTGATGGTTCGGTGAGCAGCGAGATCAGAATTACGGAAACAGATGCAAAGCAGCTGTATGAAGCAGTTGTTTCAGATGTGATAAACAGGCAGAAGAATCCCGGGTATAGAACAGAAAATGTAATAGAATATACAAGGGGTGCGGCAGTAACAAAAGAGTATGAGGATGAAAAGATAATAGGACATTTGACTTTGGATGTCAGAGACGAAGCAGGATATTTCAGTGTTTTGAATAGCAGAAGCATTCTAAGATATAAAGATGATAATGCAAAAGATGGGAAGGCATTTGTTTCTGTGAAAGAAAGCGATACCTGTACGATCGAAAAACTGCAGGAACTTGGTTTTATGAAAAAGCATTCAGCTTCAGAAAGTAAAGGATAGTATTTTGGGATCAAAAAAATTAACAAATATATTATTTTATATTTATTTTGGTGCACTGGTATGGATTATTTTGTTTAAAATGCAGATGCCTTTTTCAAATATGGGGCATATTCGAAGCATGAATCTGATTCCGTTTGCAGGTTCAGTTGAAGTAAATGGCAGCATTTATATACAGGAAATTGTGGATAATGTTCTGATTTTTATTCCATTTGGTGTATTTTCCAGTATGCGTGCGTTAACCAAAAATCCGTTAAAAAGGCTTGCGCCATCTTTTTTTACAAGCCTTGTGCTGGAAATACTTCAATTTATACTTGCAGCAGGCATTACCGATATTACGGATCTATTGGCGAATACGGCCGGTGGTTTCGTCGGAATAGGAATTTTTTACATTTTTCAGGCAGTATGTAAGAAAAAAGTAAATTTGGTTTTAAATAGTTTGATGCTGTTTGGAGCAATTGCAATGATTTTGTTAGTGAGTATTTTGATTTTGGCAAATTAATGCAGCGTCAACACGATATTTACAATCCGTATGAGTTCATTTGACAGATAGGAAAGATGGCAGACGATGAGAAGTTTTAGTTATGTACCTTTGACAGCAAATCCATTGAGACAAAACATGGAATATCAGGAAATAGTGCCTGATATTCCGGTATTGTCAGATTACATTCGCTGTTTTTGGGGGAGTGCAAAGCCTTTTGTAAAAAAAGAAAGTACTGTCAGTCATTTTGTGATACCGGATACTTGTGTGGATATTATTTATTATATAGATCATACGGAAGAAACGATTACAAGCATATTTTGCGGTATTAATGATTCTGGCTTTTTGGATAAGAATACGTCAGGAATCGGTCATCTGGTGTCTGTATTTGCCGTTCGCTTTTATGCATGGGGCGCTTATGCTTTTTCGGAAGATTCACTGGAAGGAACGCTGAATAGTTTCTGTGAGGTGTCATCCAGATTCCACTGGCTGGATGCACATATGCAAATGCAGCTATTAGAAAAGCGATTGTTATCCGAACGAATCCGGATCGCAGAGCAGAAGTTTTTACAGAGAATGGCGATAGCGAGGCAGCATTCTGTTTTGAATGGCGCTGTAGAGCAGATTTTATGGAAAAAAGGAACATTAAGCGCTTTACAGCTTGCAAAAGAGTGTTTTATCAGCAGCAGGCAGCTGGAAAGGCTGTTTTCCAAATATATTGGAATTACACCAAAAAAACTTGCAAATCTCGTAAGGTATCAATTTTTATGGAATGAAATTATGCGTAACAAGCAATTCTCAATGCTGGATGCGGTTGTGAAATATGGATTTACGGATCAGTCACATTTAATAAGGGAGTTTAAGCGCTATCATTCTATGGATATTTCATCCGCAAAACGATATGCATATCAGAATGTCGAAAATATACAAGACTTTTCCAAAATCTTTTAGTAACATCAAATTGTAAAAAAGATTGGTATCGATCAGTCAATAAAAAGAAATATAAGAAAGATTGGACTTACAGTACCGGGAAAGGAAGATAGACGTATGGAAGGTAATGACAATATGGAAAAAAAAGCGCAGATCAAATTAAGCGTATGTGGATCTGATTGTGGAAAATGCTCCTGTTATGGATCATTGTGTAAAGGCTGTCAGGAATGTGAGGGAAAAGTCTTTCATCAGCCGGATGGAAAAGCATGTGCGATTTATGAGTGTGTGGTAAGTAAAAATGGTCTGAATCATTGCGGGACATGTAATCGGATGCCCTGTGAAATTTGGATGAAACTTCGTGATCCCCAATTTTCTGATGAACAATTTGAGGAAAATGTCAGAATGCGTACAGAGGCTTTAAAGAGTCTTGTGTCTGAATAAAAAGTATAGAATGTGTAAAAGATATCTCAGCCGATAGTTCTGCATAGTATTGCGGACTGTCGGCTGAGTTTGTTTTTCATATCGATAGTTTTGTAACAGTTCCATAGGGTGTCTGAACCAATGTCGTTAACTTAACGGATTCCCGAACGACTCTGCGTCTGGCGGAATGGGTTTGCTGGCTGGAACATCCTCTGAGCGGACTGGGGCAACACTGCGGTGAACTAAT
>CAJUBQ010000131.1 GCA_910584595.1 uncultured Eubacterium sp. | reverse complement strand
CGGAGCTTCTTATATTGTAAACCTGTCGCATATTGACAGTCTGAATGCCCATGAGCTCTGTCTGGACAACGGCAAAAGTATTTTTTTGCCAAGAGGCGCGTATCAGCCGCTTCGGGAACGATATTTCTGTTATTATTGTGGGGGGGGGTAAATGAGAGCTGGTTATGATAGGATGCAAGGAAAACGGTTTGAATATATATATTGTAAGATTATGGATCATGGCATAATCAGGGATAAGAAGCGCAGATGGTCATGTAAAGAGTGCGGAGACAAGGTTCTGGGCTCTTTTTGTTTGTGATTGTTTGCAGCTGAATGGCCGGATACGTAACAGTTCCATGGGTTATCTGAACTGTTACGATTTAGAAACTATGACGCAGGATAAATCAGGAAAAAACACTTGAAAGAATTGTTCATTACGATTAAAATATAGAAACACGATGAATGACAATACATAGACAAAGGAGAATGGAATGCTAAAACAAAAGAATATTCATGAAATGACCCGAAGGGAGTATTGCAGCTATGTACAGCGCCATTATAGCAACGATCCAAAATGGGTGCGCACCAGACTGATTTCGAAATGGGATCAGGACCATGAAAAAAAGAAAAGTGAGGGCATGAACCAGTGAGTAGGAGCGCACAGGTAAATCGTGATACGAAAGAAACGCAGATTGCTGTCCGGCTGGAGCTGGATGGGACAGGGAAAAGCAGTCTGGATACCGGAATCAAATTTTTTGACCATATGCTCGATGGATTTGCAAGACATGGGCTGTTTGATCTTGATGTGGTCTGCAAAGGAGATATACAGGTAGATTGCCATCATAGTATTGAAGATACCGGAATTGTCTTAGGCAATGCGATCAAACAAGCAGTTGGAGATAAAAAGGGGATTCGCCGTTATGGATATTTTATTTTGTCGATGGATGAAGCGCTTGTATTATGCGCATTGGACTTATCAGGCAGGCCGTATTTTGTGTATGACGCACAGTTTATGGGTGAACGATGCGGAGAAATGGATACGCAGATGGCGAAAGAGTTTTTTTATGCGGTCAGCTATGCGGCAGGTATGAATCTTCATATCAAAGTGTTGTATGGGGAAAATGACCATCATAAGATGGAAGCGATGTTTAAAGCTTTTGGAAAGGCGTTGGATATGGCAGTCAGCGTAGATAAACGTATTACAGACGTACTTTCTACAAAGGGCGTTTTATAGTTTTTGAAACAGTTCATTACAATAGGATGAATCCGCAGGTTTGGGTTCATCTTTTTTGCAATTACACAATATCTTGTGGAATATTTTGTATGATTTTATGAAAAATACATAGATATAGTATAGGGCATTGACAATGAACCCTTGTTCGGATACAATATCATTCATAAGCATGTGAGAAAAAGGAGCAGAGTAAAATGAAGATTATTAAACGAAGTGGTTCGGAGATGACATTTGACATCGATAAAATCAGCCAGGCAGTGAGCAGAGCGAATCTGAGTGTAGCGGAGAGTGCGCGGTTGAATGAGCTGCAGGTCACCTTGATCTCAGAAAATGTGAGGAAAATTTGTGAACGGATGGGACGTGCACTGAATGTGGAGGAAATTCAGGATCTTGTAGAAAATGAGATTATGAACCAGCGTGCGTTTGATGTTGCCAGAAATTATATTACATACCGCTATAAGCGTGATTTAGTACGCAAATCCAATTCTACGGATGAGCAGATTTTAAGCCTGATTGAATGCAACAATGAGGAAGTCAAGCAGGAAAATTCCAACAAAAATCCGACGGTCAACAGTGTGCAAAGAGATTATATGGCAGGCGAGGTCAGCAAAGATATTACGAAACGGTTTTTGCTTCCGGAGGATATTGTAGAAGCGCATGAAGAAGGGATCATTCATTTTCATGATGCAGATTATTTTGCCCAGCATATGCACAATTGCTGTCTCGTAAATTTGGAAGATATGCTTCAAAACGGGACGGTAATCAGTGAGACGATGATTGAACCTCCAAAGAGCTTTGCAACTGCCTGCAATATTGCAACACAGAGTATCGCGCAGATTGCAAGTGCACAGTATGGCGGGCAGAGTATCACGCTGTCGCATTTAGCGCCGTTTGTCCAGGTCAGCCGGGAAAAATTTCGCAGAAGAGTGCGTGAAGAATTTGAAGCGGAAGATTTGGAACTGGACGAGATCAAGATTAATGAGATTGCAGAGAAACGAGTGCGTGATGAGATTAAACAAGGGGTGCAGATGATTCAGTACCAGGTCATTTCCTTAATGACGACAAATGGACAGGCGCCTTTTGTAACGGTGTTTATGTATTTGAATGAAGTAGAAGAAGGGCAGACAAGAGATGATCTTGCCATTTGTATCGAAGAGATGCTGCGTCAGCGTATCAAAGGCGTAATGAATGAGCAGGGAATCTATATTACGCCGGCGTTTCCTAAGCTTATTTACGTACTGGAAGAGGATAATATACATGAAGACAGCAAATACTATTATCTGACAAAAATTGCTGCGCAATGTACGGCAAAGCGTATGGTGCCGGATTATATTTCAGAAAAGATAATGAAAAAGCTGAAACAGGGAAATTGTTATACATGCATGGGCTGCCGCTCTTTCCTGACAGTATATAAAGATAAGAATGATAAGTTTAAATTTTACGGAAGATTTAATCAGGGTGTTGTAACATTGAACCTGGTAGATATTGCCTGCTCGTCCGGCGGCGATATGGATCAGTTTTGGAAGATTTTTGACGAGCGTCTGGCGTTATGTAAGCGGGCACTGATGTGCCGTCACAATCGTTTGAAAGGAACGCCTTCGGATGTGGCGCCGATCTTGTGGCAGCATGGGGCGCTGGCGAGGCTGAAAAAAGGGGAGACCATCGATCCTTTATTATATGGAGGCTATTCTACGATATCGCTTGGATATGCGGGATTATATGAGTGTACCAGATATATGACAGGCAAGTCTCATACGGATGCGGAGGCAAAACCTTTTGCACTGGCGGTGATGCAGCATATGAACGACGCCTGCGCAAAGTGGAAAGCAGAGGAAAATATTGATTTTTCTGTTTATGGGACGCCATTAGAGTCTACCACTTATAAATTTGCAAAGTGCCTGCAGAAGCGCTTTGACAAAATTCCCGGGGTGACCGATAAAAATTATATTACAAACAGCTATCATGTACATGTTATGGAGCAGATTGACGCGTTTACCAAGCTGAAATTTGAAGCGGAGTTTCAGATGTTATCGCCGGGCGGAGCGATCAGCTATGTAGAAGTGCCGGATATGAAGACAAATCTGGAAGCGGTACTGTCTGTGATGCGTTATATTTATGATAATATTATGTATGCGGAGCTGAATACGAAGAGCGATTACTGTCAGGAGTGCGGATTTGATGGGGAAATCGATATTATGAATGATGGTCACGATAAGCTGATCTGGAAATGTCCGCGCTGCGGCAACACCGACCAGAATAAGATGAATGTGGCCAGACGCACATGCGGCTATATAGGGACGCAGTTTTGGAATCAGGGACGGACACAGGAGATTAAGGATCGGGTGCTTCATTTATAAGAGCATACGACGGATAACAATAGGAAGATAAGAGAAAAAGGGACGGATGGAAAAGAATTGTTTTCCATCCGTCTTTATTGACATTGAAATAAGATCGTAATATATGATAGGAATAGCGCCGTATTATTTTTTAGAAGCTTTGGATTTTTTGGATTCAGCTTCATAGTTTACAGCTTCACTTCCGTCATGAGAAAGCGCAGTAAGTGTGTAACGGATGACAGTCCCTTTTTTTAAATAACACCAGGAATAGCCGTCAACTGCATCACATGTATAAATGCCGGTAAATGCAGGCTTTGCGTCCGGTTCTTCTAACAGCTGTGTGCCGCGCAGCTGATACTGTACGCCATTTTCCGCATAAAAGGCATAGGCGGCATGGAGATAATTCGCTGTATTTTCATCCGTTGTGCGAAACGTTTCTTCTTTCATTTGATATTCTGCAGCCAGTTCAGAGGCAAGTATCTGTGTCCCCTGCATGGAAGTAAATACATAGAGAGCGGCAGAAACCAGTATGCCAAGCAAGATCACTGAAAATATAATCAGACCATTTTCTTTTCCTGCCAAAAACTTTCGAAAAAATAAGATGATGACGAATAAAAGTGTAATAGCTGCTATTATTGTAATCCATGAATAAACGCTCATAAAGCAGAAAACTCCTTTGGTATATGAAATAAAGGCGAGTGAGCCCTGAAAAATATTATAATATATTTTTCAGCAGTTGAAAAGGGAAAATTTAGGAAAATTTGATAAATCAGTAAGCCTTTAGGGCTTCCCACAGTTCTGTATAGTAGTTGGTAGTAATTTCGTCCAAAGGCTGAAAAAATTCACAGTTGTCCAGGGTTTCTTTCGTAGGAAAGATGGTTTCGTCCTGCTGCATTTCAGGATCCAATTGTTGATAAACAGCTTTGTTCGGCGTTGCATAATAGACATAATCAAAGTTTGTCATAGCGACGTCTGCACGACATAAATAATTTAAAAACAGTTCCGCATTTTTTTTGTTGCGGCATGTTTTTGGAATAAACCAGGCGTCCACCCACATATTCGAACCCTCTTTTGGGACAGTAAAGGCCAGATCTTCATTTAAGCTTTCTGCGTAAGCGGCTTCACCGGAATAGACTTCTGCCAGAGCAGCGTTGCCTGCGGCCATCCAGTCAGCAGTTTCATCGCTTAAATAAGAATAGACGAGTGGTTTTTGCTCCAGCAGCAAGTCCAGCGAACGGTCTAAAATATCCCGGTCTGTTGTATTGCAGGATGCATTCAACAGTTTTTCAGCGACCATATAAGTATCACGTACGCTGTTTTCCATAATGATCTGACCTGCATATTTTTTGTCCCAGAGGACATTCCATGTATCTGTCTCGGCGGGATCTACCATCGTTTTATTATATAATACGCCAACCGTTCCAAAAAAGTATGGGATCGTACGGCTGTTGTCCGGGTCAAAATTTCTGCAGTAAGCAAGATATGTTTCATCAATATTTGAAAACTCCGGGATCTTTTCAAAATCAATGGGGATCGTTTCATCTTCCTGAATCAGTTTTTGAATAATATAATCGGAGGTGCATGCCACGTCATAATGGATAGAACCGGCTTTGTATTTTGCATACATTTCTTCAGGGCTTTCGTATTCTTCGTATTTGACAGTGATGCCTGTTTCTTCCTCGAACTGATCGATCAGCGTTGGCTCTAAATATTTTCCATAGTTTAGTACAGTCACGGTATTTGGATCGTTTTCATTGCCGCAGCCGGACAACAGAATGAGACAACAGGAGGCAGTAAGTGCAGCCACCCATTTATTTATAGTTTTCATAGCAGGCTCCTCCTTTCAAATACGCTGTTCTGCCTGTTTTCCGGTACGGTTTGAACGAAAATTAATCATAAGCAGCAATGCAAAAGCCATAAAGAACAAAATTGTGGAAAGTGCATACATCTGCGGTACAATTCCTTTGCGAAGCTCGGTGTAGATCATTGTCGAAAGAGTATTGACGCCGGCTCCTTTTGTAAAATAAGTAATGCTGAAATCGTCTAGCGACATCGTAACAGACATTAAAAAACCGGAAAGCACACCCGGACAAATCTGTGGCCAGATGATTTTAAAAAATGCATAAACAGGTTTGGCGCCAAGGTCTAAAGCGGCCTCATAAGTCGATTTGCTTGTCTGATTCAGCTTTGGAAGCACATTTAATATCACATACGGAATATCAAATGTAATATGTGCAATCAGTACGGTATGCAGACCCAGACTTGTAAATCGGACAAAAATAAGCATCATTGAAATACCGGTAACGATATCGGCATTGAGCAATGGTATATTCGTCGCGCCAAGCATAATGGCGCGATTGTTTTTTTTCATTGCGTGAATGCCGACAGCAGCCATTGTGCCCAGCAATGTGGCAATCACCGAGGCTAAGATTGTTACGATAATAGTCGTTTTAAATGCGTCCATAATCATGCTGCTGGCAAATAATTCCCGATACCATTTCAGAGTAAATCCGCCCCAGAATACTCTGGATTTTGAATTGTTAAAAGACAGGATCATCAACACAGCGATTGGAAGATAAAGAAATAAAAAAATCAGTGTGAGATAACACCGTTCTATGCTTTTTTTTAACATACGTAGTACCTCCGTATTGATAGTGTTCCATGACCGTCCGGTTTACCAGACGGCAGCGCCGCCGGCATCGTCAGAATGTTTATTCATAATGGCCATGCTTGCAATGACGAAAACCATCAGCACAAGTGAGAGACCGGCGCCCAGATTCCAGTTAAAAAACTGCATAAAGTCAGCTTCAATAATATTGCCGATCAACAGTACTTTGCCGCCGCCAAGCAGGTTCGAGATGGCAAAAGAGGTCAGTGCAGGTACAAAGACCATAATAATACCGCTCATAACACCGGAAAGTGTCAGCGGAAAAATAATTCGGATAAAAATGACATAGTTTTTTGCACCAAGATCCTGAGCAGCTTCGATAATATCTTTGCGAATTCTGGACATCGCATTATAAATAGGTAAGATCATATATGGCAAAAAATCATACACCATGCCGAACACGACTGCTGTAGGAGTGTTTAAAATAGTTATATTTGGCAGATGAAAAAAATCCAAAACCGCATTGATAATTCCGTTATTGGATAAAAGCAGCTGCCAGGCCAGGATACGAAGTAAAAAATTCATCCACATCGGAAGTATAAAAATAAATACAATAAAGTTCTGATGTTTCATATGAACTTTGTTTAATATCATTGCCAGCGGGTAGGAGAGCGCCAGACAAATGACGGTGCACTGGAGTGCGATTTTTATGGACAACCCTAAAGATTTCATATGGACTTTATGAAAAATAGAGCTTATATTTGCAAGCGTAAAGTTTCCGGCAGAGTTTGTAAATGCGTAATATACGACCAGCAGCAGCGGCAGCAAAATAAAACCGATCATCCAGACAAGATAAGGGCCTGCCAATAATTGTTTTCCAAATCTACGCATCTGTCTCCACCACCTTTTCATCACTGGATTCCGGTTTGTTCATAATCTGGATGTTAAATGGAATGACACGCAGCCCGACTTCTTTTCCGGGTTCATGGTATTGTGTCGTATGGATCAGCCATTCATATCCATTTGCAGTAACTTCGATTTCATAATGGACGCCTTTAAAAATAACAGACGTAATACGTCCGTGATAAAAGCCTTCAAAAGGCTCTGTAATCATAAGGTCTTCAGGACGGATAACAACGTCTACCGGCTGATTGTTGCCAAAGCCGGTATCCACGCATTCCAGATCTACGTCTAAGACACGTACCAGCTTGTCATGCACCATCATACCATCTATAATATTGCTTTCGCCGATAAAATCCGCCACAAAAGCGTTGACCGGTTCATTATAAATATCTTCCGGAGTGCCGATTTGCTGGATGTAGCCCTGGTTCATAACAACAATCGTATCTGACATCGTGAGCGCTTCTTCCTGGTCATGGGTAACATAAATAAATGTAATGCCAAGCTCATTTTTCAGCCGAATCAGCTCATACTGCATATCCTGACGCATTTTCAAATCCAGAGCGCCGAGAGGTTCGTCTAAAAGCAGCACTTTTGGTTCGTTTACGATCGCACGTGCAATCGCAATCCGCTGCTGCTGTCCGCCGCTTAAAGAATCGACGCTGCGCTGCTCAAATCCGTCTAAATTCACCAGCTTTAGCGCATATTTAATCTTATCCTGAATATAGGCTTTGCTTTTTTTGCTGATTTTCAGGCCAAAAGCGATATTTTCCGCAATAGACATATGGCTGAACAGCGCATATTTTTGAAATACGGTATTCAGCTTACGCTCATTTGGCGGAAGCAAAGTAATGTCTGTTCCGTCAAAAATAATCTTGCCTGCATCAGGCGTTTCAAATCCTCCAATAAGCCGCAGAGTAGTCGTTTTACCACAGCCTGAAGGACCTAACAAGGTTACAAATTCATTTTCATGTATCGTCAGATCTAAATCGTCTAAAATCAGATCTCCATCAAAGGATTTTGAAATATGCGACAGTTCAATCAATTCTTTTTCCATAAAGTAGCCTCCCAAATAAAATTCAAATCAGAAGCAGGGCGGGGTGCTGACCCAGATCAGCTTCGCTTCTTCCTGATACGCTTCGATATAATGTTTTTTGCCGGCGTTAAAATAAAATGATTCTCCTGCATGAACAATGTATATTCTCGTACCATAATGCAGTCGAATGGCGCCGCTTAACACATAGCCAAATTCCTCGCTTTCCTGTGGAGAAAGCGTTTCTGATTTTCCTCCGGGGGCGAGTGTGAGCAGAACAGGTTCCATTGCATTTTTTTGTGCGTTTGGAATCAGCCATTCTACCAGGCAGCTTCGCTTTTTATAATTCTTTTCAAAATAGTCTTCCGGTGAAAAAACAATTTGTTCCGGTTCGTCATCGGTAAAAAATTCTGCCGGAGTCGTGCCTAAACACTGGATAATATCCAGCAAAGTTCCAATGGATGGGGTGGTCAGTCCACGTTCCAGCTGTGAAATAAAGCCTTTGGATAACTCGGAGCGGTCTGCCAGTTCCTGCTGTGTGAGTCCGTATTGGATGCGGAGTTCTTTCATACGGTGTCCGATATCCATAAAGCGCCTCCTTGTGTAAATGTAATAATGAATTTTGTGTTTACTGTTAATAAACAAGTCGAAGACTATTATGTAAGATAAACAGAGAAATGTCAATATGTTTTCTTAAAAAAATCACTGTATTCTGCTTTTGCCGAAAGGAACCTTAGAGCGTGTTTGAAAAAAGTACAATTAAATATGAAGTTCAAACATCACGATAGACTTTGGGTTCACATTATGCTATAGTATAGATAGTTCATAAATCATTTTGTGGGAGGTGGAAGAATGCCAGATGCCAATTTAGAGATTACGCAAAAAGCAATGGAGGACTTTAAAAAAATTCAGGAGTATATGCTATTAGCAAAAGAAAAAATTCTACAAAAACTTATGCAAAATTGAAAGATGAATATATATATTTAAAAAGTTTTCTTAATATTGCAGGTGTAAATCTTACAGAACTGGATAAGATCAAAGAATAGGTTATGTATACCTGCAGATGCATAGTGGCGCAGAGAAGTTCCGAAAGTGGGGAAGAAAATATATTGTTTTGATTTCATTTGTTTTATGGAAAAGGGAGTTGTAAAATATGGACAAACGGCACGAGCAGTCCCTTCTGCATGCGCTGGATATTTTGGGAAGTGAATATTATAAGGATTTTTTAAAGTCCGTATACTTGTACGGAAGCTGCGCAAGGGGGGGGGGAACAGAAATTTCATTCAGATGTTGATATTTTTTTATTTGTGAAAGCTAATATGCCAAAATTCGTAATACAAAAGCTGAGGACTGAAATCAGTCCTGATGATTATACACTGCCGGAAGTTAATTTAAAGATAAGTATGGACGATGTCCCAACATCCAGCAGGCAGTTTAACAGGAATTTTGAAAAGGACGGTATTTTGCTATGGAGTCAAAAATAACATACTTTACAAGAGCGGAGAATGATTACCAATTTCTTAAATTTGCTTAGGAACTGTATGTAACTAACTTAAACCATTTGCTTGTCTTTTTCTCCGATAGAGCTGTTCAAAAATCAGTTACATAGCCCGCTATGCGCCTGATTTTTGAACAGCTTTCTCGAAGAAAAATCCTGCGCAACTGCTTTAAGTTATTTACATACAGTTCCTTATGATAGTGGAAGAACTGACGATGCCATGAGTTATCTTGCCCAGAGCATCTGCGAAAGATTCTTGAAGCATGTGATTGATGTTTTTTGTAGCAATATAGATACTACTGCTGTCCTGCGTACGCATTCGTTGAGAGTTTTATCAAAATTTTTGAAGAAGAATCTATCAGATTTTATTTGCGATTGGGATAAGGTTTTAAAGTGCGAAGGTTATTATTTTGCTGCCAGGTATCCGGGGAATGATGCAGTTGAGGTGGATGCAGATGATATTCAGGACTGTTGGCAGGCAGTTACAGAAACCAGGTCTCGAGTGACAGCATATGTGGAAGGCAGGAAGAAAAAGAAAGAGTGTGCGATTTCCGATGCGGTTGCTGAAAAAATAAATTCTTTTTAGCGGAGCTATGATATTTATGGGAAAATAAAGACATACAGTTGTAGAAACTGTATGTCTTTAGAGTGCGGCAACTGAAAATGCTGCCGTCCCTTTGAATATGATAGGCAGCTGTTTATTCATAAGGATCGAAAACTTTAAATGATACATGTCCGTCTTTTTTCCTGGAGCTGTCCAGCATAAGCAGCCACAATTGATGAAAGCGGTCAAGCAAAACCGCATCCGCATCTACAATGTATGGGGAGAGAATGCCGACATCAAAATAACGTACGTTTAAAGGCGGCATAAAAATCAAATTGTCTGACCGCACCTGATCTTTATATTGTTTGATATGTTCATAAGTAATCATCAGATAATCTTTGCCGTGGAATTTGCAATAAAAGGAAATAAAGCATTCATCTACAACCCATTCTTTTTCGTCTTCTGTGATGCGGTGCTTTAAAGATGGCGCAAGACCGTCTGTGGACTGAAGCTCGATCAGCCAGTTGAGGCGGCCTTTTTTTGTTTCCTGAATCATTTCTTCCAGAGTTTTTGCAAGTGTTGCAGGTTTCATAACAACTTCCTCCGTAATAAAATAAATGAATCCGAACAACGGATTCACAAAAAAGAAAAGCCAATAGGGGGACTCGAACCCCCGACCCACGCATTACGAATGCGTTGCTCTACCAACTGAGCCATATTGGCATTATGCAAATAAATCAGACGCTTATTACCTGCGACTTGTATAGTCTAGCATAAACAGGAAAAAAATACAAGCCTTTTTTTAAAAAAATTTTAGCCGTATACCTGGCGCTCCCGGAGAAAAAGACAAGTAAGTTGTTACTTTTCACGGGGTGGGGCAAGTAATAAAGCAACAGTTTAGAAAAAGTGTTGCGTACTGGCTATGCGAACGCAGGATGGGAGGCGTTGGCCTGTCTGTTTGTGACTTTTCCAGAGTGTAAGAAGTTCTAGGCATTCTGCATCCAGGCTATGGTATCGGACGGTCGCGCCGCCTAATTCGCCCTGGCTGCCGCCAGCAGCTAAAGGCGCCGCTTTGGCTTCGCCGCCTGTG
>CAJUBQ010000130.1 GCA_910584595.1 uncultured Eubacterium sp. | reverse complement strand
CCGATACGCAGGCGGCAAAGCCGAAGCGGCGCCTTTAGCTGCTGGCGGCAGCCAGAGCGAACTAGGCGTTGCGTCCGTCCGGTTCCATAGTCTGGAAGCAGAATGCCTAGAACTTCTTACATTCTGGAAAAGTCACAAACAGACAGGCCAACGCCTCCCATCCAGCGTTCGCATGGCCAGTACGCAACGTTTTTTGTAAATTGTTGCATTTCCGTTTAAGTTCGCGCCTATGGGGGGTATGGATGTAATATTGAAATACAGGCGATATACAGCGTTTAAAAGTATGGAATGCAAATGTATTTTGTAGTTTTACTGTAGGTGTATCTGCATTATTTTCAAGACACTTTATTGTCCTAAAGCGTATAGCTGTTCCACTGGCAAAGGGAGGTTAAATTTCCAGAATTATCAAACTATATGGGGATATATTTACAATTCTGAGCTTTTAAGTACCTAAAACATAAATGATTCCCTCCCCCTGCAAAGCAGGAAGTTTATTTTTACTGTGACACAACAAGCTGCAACGCAACCCTGTCTAAAAATGAACTGCGTTGTAGCAGGAATCCTTTCTTAATAGCTGAAGCTTTCCGGGAGCGCTGTCAAAACTCCACTTCAGATTAAAACAAATATGTTTTGATGCTTTCATCATCTTTCAGACATACGAACTGCTTCAACCGCAACACTTCCTCCCCTTACAATCTCAATCCTGTTTGCAAACTTTCTTTTCAGCAAAGCTATTAAATCATCATTCCTGTTTTCTGTCTGGGTGCATTCCAAAAGAACAGTGGCGCCATCATAGTCAATCATTGCAGCTTTGAATACTTTTGAAATGCGAAACAGTTCCGTTATGTCCGCATCTGAACAATGATTCACCTTAACAAATAAAATTTCTTTCATGTGGATAGGTATATCTGTATAATCCACCACTTTGATTACCTCAACACTTCTGCCAAGCTGTTTTTTTATCTGCTCAAAAGTCCTGTCATCGCTTGTTAAACTGATTGTCATCCGTGATATGGTACTGTCCTCGGTAACCCCAACGGTCAGGCTGTCCAGATTATAGGACTTTCCAGAAAACAAACCTGAGATACGGGCGAGTACACCTACTTCATTTTCAACAAATAAACTAATCCATCTTTTTTTCATTCTCTGTTTCCCTTTCTTTCCAAAATCATGTCATTCAGGGAATTTCCCGGCGGAACAATCGGCATGACATTGACTTCCCTGTCTATGATAAATTCAATCACCGTAGGTGTTTTTGCATTCTGTTTTGCACTGTTCAAAGCTGATTTTATATCCTCTTCCTTTGTGACACGGATTCCTTTTGCACCATAACTTTCTGCCAGTGCGATAAAATCCGGTGTATACTCCGGACAACAATGATCTGGTTGGTTGCAGCCTATTTCACAGCTTCTCCGATATCGCATACAGGTACTCGAATATCGCCTATCATAAAACATTTCCTGCCACTGCCGCACATTCCCTAAATATCCGTTATTCAGTATGCAAATGATAATTGGCAGTTCATAAACAACCGCAGTTGCCATTTCCTGAATATTCATCTGCATACCGCCATCACCGGATATGACAATAACGTCCTTATGGGGATTGCCAAGCTTCGCTCCGATTGCAGCGGGAAAACCATACCCCATTGTTCCCAAGCCGCCCGATGTCAGCATTTGATTATTCTCATCAATCTCAAGAAATTGTGTTGCCCATAATTGATTTTGGCCAACATCAGTAGCAACAATCGCATCTTTAAACAATTCATTTATGGATTGAATAATCATTTGTGGCGTCAAACCGACTTTCCCCATATCAATCGGATATTCTTTTTTCCAACGGTTGATTTCATCTGTCCACTCTGAGATATGGAGCGGCTTTGCCTTTTTAAGCAAAGCGCAGATCGCCTTTTTCGCATCAGCAACAATAGGAATATCTACATCAATATTTCGGGAAATAGATGCCGCATCCACATCAATATGGATAATCTTTGCATTTTTTGCAAATTCTTCTATTTTCCCCGTAATGCGGTCATTGAACCGTGTTCCTATTGAAAAAAGAACATCACAGTTACTGATCGCTGAATTGGCGGCATAGCTCCCATGAATCCCTATATTGCCAACATATAAACTGTTCGTTGTAGGAATTGCCCCTTTCCCCATGATAGTTGTCATAACAGGTACACCTGTCAGCTCTGCAAGCTGTGTCATTTCTTTATTTGCATGAGCAATATTGACTCCACCGCCTATCAGAAAAACAGGCTTCACCGCATGATTCAAGATGTCCAGCGCCTTATTTAACTGTCCCATATGTACAGAAGTATTTGGCTTATAACCTCTCACCATAATTTCCTTCGGATAAAAATCGCTGCCGTAAGCCCTCTGGACATCCTTTGGCAGATCAACAACTACTACTCCCGGTTTTCCTGTCTTTGCAATATAAAATGCCTTTTTGATGGTTTCTGCCAAATTTTCCCTCTTTCGTACCATTACGGCATATTTACAGATACTTCTTGTAATGCCCACGAAGTCCACTTCCTGAAAAGTATCATTCCCAATAAGATGTGTCGGCACCTGTCCCGTAAAACATACTAATGGTACGCTGTCATAATTTGAAGTAGCAATGCCTGTAACGAGATTCGTAGCCCCTGGTCCACTTGTCACAAGACAGACGCCAACTTTTCCTGTAGAACGTGCGTAACCATCTGCCGCATGGATTAAGCCCTGCTCATGACGTGGCAGGATCACATCTATTTCTCTTTCCCCATACAATGCATGAAACAGATCTATCGCCTGTCCTCCCGGATAAGCGAATAATGTGTCAACTGCTTCTTCTTTTAACGCTTTCACAAATAAATCTGCACCGGTAATCCGTTTCATAGCTTCCTCCATTTTCTAATGCGTGTGCTTGCACGCATAGTATTTATTTTTATAGGAAACGACTCTTGCCGTTTCCTATTGCATTGTCACCTGACAGCGAGAAACCTTACTGATTGATTCCTTCTATAAACATCTGCACACTTTCTTTCATGTACTCATCTTTTTCAACATCTGTAAGCTCTTTTCCGAACGATGCCTTTAGAAATGTATAGCCAAATGTTGCTGAAAATACTGTCAATGCCAGCGCCTTAAAATTTTTTTCCGGTATTTTTCCCATTTCACACATCTTTTTCAGATAATCGGTAAATGCCGACAAAAAAGCCTGTGGAACTTTCATAATGAGCTGTTTGGTTTCCTCATAAAGCTGCGGCGCTCTCAGACCGATTGACAGATTGACAAAATCCGGCGTCATCCTGTCAATATATGCCCTCATGAACATTTCCAAATCTTTGCGCAAATCCCATGTTACATTTTCAAAAATCTCCGGCGTGACATTCGCCCGCCAGCCTGTCTGGTTTGCCCCTTGTAAAACAATATCCTTTTTACTCTCAAACTTTCGGAACAGGGTGCACTCATTTACACCAGCTACTTTTGCAATCTCTTTCGTGGTTGTTGCAACGTATCCTTTATCGCGGACTAATGTCATTGCTGCGTCGATTATTTTCTGACTTGTTTCATCCAATTCCAATCCTCCTTCATGCAAGTACATGCTTTCATATTATCAGACAAAATATTTAAAGTCAATAGGATAATAACTCGATCTGCCGTTTTGTCGCATCCTTTATCTCTTTTGGGAATTCCGTGTGCTTATACTTACTTCGATATAGTTTCATCGACTAGAGTGTGTTTGAAAAATGCTTTCCGTGAGATGTGCTTCACACTTTGTGGAGAATTCATCCCAAATTTATGAGTCGTAGCGGGCTACGTTGATTAAATTTGGGATAAATTCTCCGCATAGTGGGGAGTGCAGATCGCGGGAATGATTTTTCAAACACGCTCTAGAAATTTTAACGCAGCAATGATGTGAATCAGGCTGTAATAAACTCTAATTTCTGGCCGGATGGAGCTTAGGGGAATGGGAATCCATCGTGCGCCTATTGTTTGAGAGGTATAAATCTGCAGATAAACAGGAGCAGCCAGCGGCTCCTGTAAGAAAGGGATTGCATTATATTTAACAGGTTCCATGTTGCGCATATGTTCGGCACAAATAAAACCCTTCCTTTCATCCATCTGTGTTATAATATTGCCAGTTCTTAATCCTTCAGCATCCTGCTTATTTCCTGTTCAGCCTGCAGAAGATCCCTGCAGATTTTCCCGCAGTACGGCAGAATGTCAGAAGACGCTTCCATCAGGTCCGGGATCATAATCGTAGTGCATCCCGCTGCATAGCCCGCTTTTATCCCATTTTCGCTGTCCTCAAACACAAAGCACACGCCCGGAGCGCAGCCAATCCGCTCTGCCGCACAGAGGAATATATCCGGCTCCGGCTTTCCTCGCCTGACCTCCGTTCCGCTGACGACAGCAGAAAAATACCCCCGTATGCCTGCTGTTTCCAGATTGGATTCAATCTGCCTGACATCGCTGCTGCTTGCCACCGCTATCCGGATTCCCTTTTTCTGAAAAAAATCCAGTATCTCGTGCACGCCTTTCTTCACCGGTACATGGACAGACAGTTTTCTCCTGATCCGCCCCATGCACTCGTCCATAATGGCTGTTCCATCTGGAACCTTGTAATACCGTTCGATTACCCTGCACATATGGCGTCCGTTTGTGCCGGAAATGGCTTTCACAAAGCTGCCATCCAGCTTCACTCCCGTTTCTGCGGCGATTTCCTGCCATGTCTGCTGATAAATGCGTTCTGTATCAAACAGCAGGCCGTCCATATCAAAAATTGCGCCTTTATATTCCATCTGTCTGATTCATCCTCCGCTCTTCCAGTTCTCGCGTCATTTCTCCGCGCAGGCTGTCCAGCTTATAAAACCAGGTAAGCGCTGCGATGAATAAGCATAAAACAACCGGGATCCAGATAAAACAGATTTCAATGTAAGAAAGCGCTTTCTCTGTCTGTACTGCATTGGCTACATACCCTCCATTTTTTAAAAATGCGCCAATGATAAAACTCATCAGCCCCATTCCGCCTTTTACAAAAAAACCCTGAAATGCTGCAATCAATCCTGCCACGCTTGCATTCTTTTTATATTCTGAATAATCGATGACATCCGGCTGCATGGCAAAAGTAATCCCGAAAATGCCATAAATTCCCAGTCCGGTAATGACCAGTCCGGCCAGCAGACATACCGTCTGATTCCGTCCGATGTAAATCAGCAGATCTCCCGCTATGTATAAAATAATGCTGAAAAACATCAGGCTCCTCTTGCTGTACTTTTTTTCCAGAGCCGGGAGCAGTAAAAGCATCGGCAGCCCTGACAAAATCCCAAGGATTCCTACCAGAGACAGCCATTCCGTCCTGTCCAGGTTATATTTAAAATAGTAAATAACCGTCGTGCTTCTTACGACATATAGGGAAAAATAAAACAGATTCAGCAGAAACAGTATCCATGCCTGCCCGGTAAGGCCCTTGAAATCCTCTTTCAGTGAGGAATGCTTCTGGCAGACGGTAGGCGGAACCACCTCTTCTGTACTGGCAAATGTCACAAAAAAAATGCACATTGCGGCAATACCATATACTGTCATTGTAATAAGATAGCCTTTCGCCTCATTTCCACCGCCAAAAAACCGCACAAGCGGCTCCGTAATGGACATTACAACCGCCGTCCCGGCCATTGCGCAGACCATCCTTGTAGAAACCAGGACGTCTCTCTCATGGATATCGGACGTAAGCCTTGGCACAATTGTATTCAGCGGTATGTTTACAACTGTATACGCTGTGCAGAGAAGGCAGTATGTCACATACGCCCAGATCAGCTTTCCACCGCTTCCAAAGTCTGGAATATAAAAAGTCAGGAATGTAAAGATCGCAAACGGAACGGCGCCTACCAGAAAGTAAGGCCTCCCCTGACCCCATTTCGTATTCGTCCGGTCTACAATCAGCCCCATTCCCGTATCCGTGAATGCGTCAATAAATTTTGTCACCAGCATCATTGTGCCTGCCGCAGCAGCTGTTATGCCAAACACATCTGTATAAAAAACCATTAGATAGGATGCCATCGTGCTGAAAACCAGATTGCATCCAAGATCTCCAATTCCATATCCAATGCGTTTTCCCCATTTTCCCATATCATTCTCCTTTCGCCTACCAGTCCATTGCTTCTATTGCGGATTTTTCAATGGCAAGCCCAGCTTTATAGCGCTGCATGAATATACGGAATCCTTCCACTTCTTCTGCATATGGTATCACTGTCTCACCGGAAAGCTCCCCAAAAATCCGCTTTTCAAGATAATCTTCCAGCTTTTCTCCCGTTTCTTTATCCATCATATATGCCGCCAGCAGCGCAATGCCCCATGCGCCTCCCTCACTTGCTGTATCCATTACGGTAACAGGCGCATTGACAGCGGCTGCCAAATATCTCTGCCCAACGCCTTTTGTCTTAAAAAAGCCGCCATGCCCCATGATCCGCTCCACTTTTACCTTTTCATCCTCCATCAGTATATCCATCCCCATCTTTACAGCCCCAAGAGATGTATATAAATGAACCTTCATAAAATTCGCCAGATTAAACCTGCTGTCAGCTGTACGCAAAAATGCCAGCCGCCCTTCATTGAGCATGGTTATGTTCTCACCGGAATAGTAGCCATACGCGAGAAGCCCTCCGCAGTCCGGATCGCCATGTAATGCATTCGTATACAGCTTTTCAAACAGCTCTCCTGTATCTGCCTTTATCCCCATCAGATCCGCAAATTCTTTAAAAAGCTCAATCCAGGCATTCAGGTCGGAGGTGCCGTTATTCGCATGGGACATCGCACACGGGAATCCGGCGGGTGTTGTCACCATGTCAATTTCCCTGTAAACCCTGCTCAGCTGCTTTTCCAGCACAATCATCGCAAATGTGCTTGTGCCTGCCGATACATTCCCCGTTCCCGGAGCAACGGAATTCGTTGCAGCCATTCCTGTCCCCGCATCCCCTTCCGGCGGGCAGAGCGGAATTCCTGCACGTAGTGTGCCTGACTCGTCTAAAAATGCCGCTCCTTCTTCCGTCAATGTCCCCGCACCTTCTCCTGCAACAAGAACCTCCGGGAAAATATCTTTCATTTTCCATGTATATTGACACGGCTCCAGCAGATCATCAAATTTTCTCACCATCCCGGCATCATAGTCATGGGTATTTGAGTCAATCGGAAACATGCCGGCCGCATCCCCGATACCGATGACCCTTTTTCCGGTGAGCTTCCAATGGATATAGGCGCTCAGCGTAGCTACATAGTCTAATTTTTCCACATGGCTTTCCCGGTCAAGGATGCGCTGGTATAAATGAGCTGCCGTCCATCGCAGCGGGATGTTAAAATCAAACAGCTCCGTCAGTTCATCCGCCGCCTTTTGCGTATTTGTATTCCTCCACGTCTGAAACGGGGCAATCTGTTTCCCATCCTTATCCAGCGCCATATATCCATGCATCATGGCGCTGATTCCAATAGAGCCGATATTTTGCAGAGAAACGCCATATTTTCTTTCCACATCTTCCCGCAAGGAGCTGTAGCACCTGCGTATCCCCGTATGAATTTCCTCCAGACTGTATGTCCAGATATTGTCGACAAAAGAATTTTCCCAGTCATAGATCCCTACTGCAAGGACCTGGCCCCTAAAATCTATAAGCACACCCTTAATCCTGGTAGAGCCAAGCTCAATCCCCAGCGCAGTCTTCCCATTCACAATCAATCTTTTTGCTTCCATGCTTCTCCTTTCTTTCTGCTTCGGCATCCGCAGAAATTCCTACGGATGCCGAAGCTGCCTGTATGCATAGCCTGTTTAGAAACAGGTAAATGCGCCGTCAATGATAAAATCCGAACCTGTCGTGAATGTACTCGTGTCCCCGGCCAGATATACACAAACCGATTCCAGTTCCTCCGGCGTTCCCATTCTTCCCAGCGGAGCCATCGCATTCCATTTCTCAATCAGCGGAATCAGAGTCGGTGAATTTAACGTCAGCTCTGTCCCGATGTAACCCGGGCTGATACTGTTTACACGGACACCGCGCTTTGCCCATTCGATTGCCAGCGACTTCGTAAGCTGGATCACGCCTGCCTTGGATGCATTGTACGCGCACTGCGGCTGCGGCACGTTGACGATATGCGCTGACATGGAAGCCGTGTTGATAATGGACCCTCCCCCATGCGCCAGCATATATTTCCCGGCTGCAATATCCGTCAGAAATATGCCATTCAGGTTGATGTTGATGACTTTGTTCCACTGCTCATAGGTCATTTCCTCCGCCGGAGCATTGATGCAGATCCCCGCATTGTTATGGCAGAAGTCAAGCCCTCCCAGTTCCCTGACAACCTGTTCCACCATTGCATCCACCTGCCCCTTATCCGTACAGTCCGTCTGGATTGCAATCACTTTCCTGCCGGTCTTCCCAGCAAGCTCCTCCGCTGTCTTTTTTGCCTCTTCATAATCCAGATCCACGATTGCCACATCCGCACCGGCTTCTGCAAATGCCTTCGCTGTGCTTTTTCCAATCCCCCTTGCTGCTCCTGTTACAAATCCTTTTTTTCCGTCCAGTCTCATTTTTTCAATAATCCCCATGACGTTCTCCTTTCTTGAAAGTTATTTTGTAAAATTATTTATCAAATTGTACTTACATAATAACAATGGAACTTCCTTTCGTCAATATGCAATAATACACAATTTTTAAATCTAAAAATCATACAAAATGCTCAATGGATTTTTTCGATCTATTTATGATATAATATTAATTTACTAAATAATTTTACAAAATAGAGGATTGAATTATGAAAAAAAGCATTACTCCGAATCAGATTAAGCAGAATAACCGCAGCCTGATTTATGAATATATTTATAAAAACAAAAAAGTTTCCCAACAGGACATTTCCTATGACCTGCGACTGAGCCGTCCTACCGTCACAACAAATCTGACGGCGCTGGAAAATGACGGGCTGATTCAAAAAACCGGCCGGATCGATACAGAACTGGTCGGAAGAAAAGCTGCCGCTTATTCCATTATTACTGACTACCGGATCAGTATTGGAGTGGAAATCTTAGAAAAAGAAGTAAAGATGATTGCCATAAACCTCTATGGTGAAAAGATAAACCGAATGACATACGAAATTACATTCGAATGCAGCGGCCCCTATTTTAAAGCCGTATGTGATAAGATTTTTGAATTTAAAAATGCATTAGGAACTGCCGACAGCCAGATCCTTGGCATCGGCTTCGCCATGCAGGGACTGGTAACGCCGGATAAACAGACAATATTATACGGCGAGATTTTGTCATGCACCGGACTTTCCATCACAGAATTCTCTAATCATCTCCCGTACCCTTGCTCCTTTATCCACGATGCAGAAAGTGCAGCGATTTCAGAACTATGGGCATCACCCGGGCTTACCGATGCATTTTACCTGTCATTAAGCAGGCACCTTGGGGCTGCCATTATATCGAAAGGAACCATTTTAACCGGAAAACACGGCCACAGCTCTACGATCGAACACATACCGATGCAGCCGGACGGTTCCAGATGTTACTGCGGCAAGAGGGGCTGCATGGAAACAATGCTGTCTTTGACATCACTCCTTGCAGAATCCGAAACACCGGAATGCTTTTTTGCCAATGTGAGGCAGAAAGAACCTTCTGCCCTAAACCGCTGGAACCTGTTTCTGACAAATCTGGCAAAAGCAGTCAACATGCTCCACCTGATTTATGACACCGACTTTATCCTTGGCGGATACCTTGCCCAATATCTGCATGAAGAAGACATCTCCTTTCTTCATAAGCAAATCGAGCAAATGACGCCATTTGCAGAAGCACATGATTTTCTCCTTATAAGCAAAATGCCAAAACACAACATTTCCATCGGAGCAGCGCTCCCTTATATCCAGGATTTTTTAAGCGGCCCTGATATCTGAGCCGTTTTCCCATGACACCGGCAGGATCCTGTAAAACCTGCAAAGGCTTCCGTACACATCGAATGTGCCGGAAGCCCTTATTTCCTGTCACTGCCAGATATTTAAGAAGGGGAACCGCCATAAACACGATCATGACGATTTTGATATAAGCTACGCCTGCTATCATCCCATCCGAAATACGACCGACAAACAGACTGTTGAACGGCGAATTGTAATCGGAACTAACAGCGAATTATTTTAACATGTTCTAATATTTGACTGCGCAGTGTCGTATTTAACCGCACGCTGCCAGCAAACAAACAGCACACTTCTATCGGCAGTTTCAAACATACAGAAAGGCCATGGGCTTTAAGAATCCATGGCCTTTCACGTTTTTTACCCGGATACTGCGGCGGCCTTTTCTAGATGGCTGATACCGGCAGCTACTGTTACGGCATCCACTTTCCTTATCGGATGCATAGAAAGCCGTCCGACCGTCCAGCGTATATCAGAAAAATCCGCAAGCTCACAGCCGATATTGTGGTTTGGTATGCACATATAATCGTATCCCATGCCGCTACCTCCCTTACATCAGGCTCTGGCCTGCGACAGCCACCAGGATGACCTCTGCCTGAGCATCTTCGCCGTTTCAATCCCATCCGTTCCTTCCATCTGTATGTCAAGGAACACAATGTCAAACTGCTTCCCGGCGGCAAGCAGCGCATCCCCCGTCTCATATAATCCGGCACATATATCCGGTATTTCTTTTTCTATCAGTTCCTTTATCTGTTCACGAATGTTCTTCTCATCATCACATATGGCTATGTTCAATCCCATCACCTGCAATTCATTTCCCATGAGAATAGCGTTCCCACGGGCAGTTTTTTCTACTTTTTATATCGGCAAAATTTTGGCGCAGTCAGCCGCAAGGGAACGAAATCTTTTTCTTTTCCATAAAAAATTCAAAATCATCCCTAAAGTTTTTCGCCATTCGTCCGACACAGTGGAAACGCAAACCGCCGTGTAAGCATATTACCTCTGATTCCCCCGCTTTCCAACTTATTATTTTCTGAATCACTATAAAAATATCTGTGAAATTTAAAATGTAAAGAAATGAATTGTGAAAATTTAAGACATGAGAAAAAAGACTGCCGAAACAGCCCTTTTCTCACATTATCATTTATCCATTTATTTTTTACCGTTTTACTCATATACAAACACAGAAACTCTGTATATTATCACGGAAACACCTATATTATCACGAAAACTCCCAGCAGGTTTCCGTGATAATACAGGCAGTTTCCGTGTTTGTATAAGGGTTTTGCCTGCGAGTATCGACTTTTGCGTGATAGTATG
>CAJUBQ010000129.1 GCA_910584595.1 uncultured Eubacterium sp. | reverse complement strand
AATCCGCCAAATCAGACATTCCCGGTGTTGTAGGTAGTAGGAAGAACTTTCGTAGTTATCCCGACTTTTTGATTATCCCGACCATTTCCGGAAAAGCAGATAACTACGGGCTTTTGCTCAAAAAAGGTCGGGATAACTTTTTCATAAAAGGCAGATATTTGACCGCCCGAATGCAGATGTTTTGACGCAAAAAGTCGGGATAATTATGGACGCTATTTCAGTCCATACAGCTTTTTCAAAACTTCCTCATCGCTGACGCTGTACTTTGGCAGGTCAACCCCAGCGATCACATCACGCCCCATGGATTTTTCGATCGCCCTCCGTTTCTGCTCGGTATCCGCATAAGCGTAGACCAGGGTGGTTTCGAGATTGGAATGCCCAAGCCACTGGGATATCAGCGAAAGGGCCATGCCGTGCTGGTAAAGATGCATCGCCCGGCTGTGTCTCCAGAGATGCGGATGCACATTTTCCGGGACTTCAGGGCAGTTCCTCCTTGCTGATGCCCCATACCGCCGGAGAAACTTCCTGGCATTGTCATCTGACATGGGATGCCTTGCGCCGCACTGTTCCACATAAAAAAGCGGCTGCTGTGAATGCATCTGCCCGTCCGGATGGAACAGCTTCATATAATTCCGGAAATGGTTTATCGTTTCCGGCATCAGCGGGACACTGCGTATTTTGGAACCTTTCCCTTTCAGCACCGCTGTCGGCGTGTTCCCAAGACGTATATCACAGACCCGCAGATCCAGCATTTCCTGTATGCGTGCGGCACTGTCATACATGAGGATCATAAAAAACTGATCCCTTACCCCGCGGCGTGTTTTTGTGTCAGGCTGTTCCAGCAGGGCTTTTACTGCGGTTTCGCTCATATAGTCCACGCCTGAAAATTTTTCCTGCTTCTGCCGGGGAATCCTGTCAAGCCCCGCCTGCAGGACGATATTTTCCGGATTGGCTGCCGCTGCGTAACGGAAAAAAGAACGGATACAGGCAAAACGATGGTTCCTTGTGGATGCGGAGCATCCTTTCTCTGCAACAAGCCAGTCAAGGTAACCGCTGACCATGCCGCTGTCCAGAAGGCCAAAGGTGACTTCACTGATGGAAATACCGCTGGCTGAAGCCGCATACCCAATGAGCTGGTCGAGCGCTGTGCGATATGCCCTGACCGTATTGCTGCTGGCGCACATCTGGTTGGGAAGATAGATTTTCAGGTAGTCATGCACCATCTGGAAAAATGCTTCATCTTTTATTCGTCCCATAGTTCCACCTCCGGTATCATCTGTCTTAAGGAATCCCAGTCTATACCGGCCGACTTTACGAGGTTTTCCGGAAGGAGATGGATATAGTACACGGTTGCGGACAGTTCCTTATGCCCCATGTATGCCCGCAGGTAAGGCAGCCTGTTGAAAAGATTTTCCCCGTTGTCAAGCCAGCGTCCCAGTGCTGCGGAGGCAAAGCGGTGGCGCAGGTCATATATCCTGACTGGTGGGAGCATGTCCGGATCGACACCGGGATTTGCAGCGGCAAAAAATGCCTTGAATTTATTCTGCATCCACGGGGATGAATAAGAGTTCCCGTTCCAGTCAGGGAAGAAATACGGGCTGTCAGGGTAAGCCGCATCACGCAGCCGGGCATAGGATGCCGCCAGTTCCGTCATGTCATCGGACATGACAACAATCCGCTCCTTATGGCCTTTTGTTTCCGTGATAAGGATTTCCCCGGTCGCAAGGTTGACGGATTCCCTTTTCAGCATCCGCCCCTCGTTCGGGCGCAGGCCGCAGGTATAGATCAGCCGGAATACGGTGGAGAGAAGGAACGGCTGCAGGGAGTTTTCTTTGCCGCCCTGTGCGTCTATCACATGGAAAAGCGCTTTCAGTTCGCTGTCAGTAAAAATATATGGCAGGAAGCAGCTGCGCCCTGATGTGAACTTTTCCGGCAGTATGAAGGCGGGGATTCCCATGGAAGCGAGATACTTCCCAAGCCCCCTTGCATAACCAGCACGGGAATGGAAATACCCAATAGATTCCCCCGGATGCCGTTCCAGCCATCCGGTCACGACCTCCCTCGTAAGGGAGGTTTCATCAGGGAAGTGCTCTGTGCAGTACCGGTCCAGACTGTGGCTCCTGGGCAGATAAGTGGATTCCTCATAGCCCAGGGAAACTTTGTAATCAATCATTGACCTGATTGCAGGGGCAAGCCCGCTTTTTAAACAGCTGCTCATGGGAACCTCCTTTCCAGCGGAACGCAGGAAAAATCCAACGCGCACGTCTTCAGGTTCTGGCTGTCCAGCGACAGATACTGTTTGGCAGTGTCAAGGTTTTGGTGTCCGAGAACCTGCGCAATAGTGGTGACGGGGGTGCCGGAAACCAGCATGTTCCTCGCCAGCCGGCGGCGCAGGCCATGGAACCCTTTCCCGTCAAAAGGCTTCCGGTCAATCCCCGCTTTTTTACAGTAGCAGTCAAACATGTATCCTATGCCAACTCCGCTTGCCATGGGAACAAACGGGGCTTTCTCACGCAGGAATATTTCAGGCGCATCAGAATCGGGGCGTCCATTCAGGATATAGTCCTTTATGCTTTCCCCGGCTTCCGGCAGGAGGGGGAGGTAGAGCATGCCCCCGGTCTTGCTCTGCATCACATGGATTTCTTCCCTGATCCAGTCGATATCCGTCAGTTTCAGCCTGGCGATATCCACCGCCCGCAGCCCGGTGGTAGCCCCAAGCATTATGATCCCCTTATCACGCTTTCCCATGGAAGTGGATGTATCTACCTGGCCTATGATGGCGGTAAGTTCTTCATCAGATACATAACCCCTCACTGGCATCTTCCGCGGCACATGGTATGAAAACAGGGATATGCAGTCAGGAGCCTTTTCACCAGAATCTTTTAAAAATATATGGAACTGGCGCACATAGCACAGAAGGTTATGCAGGCTGCCCGCCGCCATGGAAGCGGCGGCACCGATGACAAACTCCCGTGAATCGTTTATGGAAGCCCTGTCCAGTGAAGGAATCCCTTTTTCCTGAAAGAATGAGAGATAGCGCCGCACTGCCCAGGCAAAATCCCATTTGGTATTTTCGTGGGAAAGGAAGGCATCCAGCAGGCGGCTGTACTCCTCGTTAAGCTGGTACCTGGATGTCCTTTTTGTGCACTCCCATGTGAGGGTTCCTGTTGCATGGAACATTTCAAATTTTCTGGCAGCACGCTTCTGGGCATTATAGTATTCCCGGCAGATTTCGCCATCCCGGTAGCGCCGCTCAACTGTCTGAAGGAATTCAAGCGTGACAGCCGGATCATAATCACAGATGCCTTTTTCGTGGTAGAAACTGACAACGCTCCTGATAGAGCCGTACATATTTCCCCACAGGGTATGCTTTGCATAGCCGGCCTGTTCCAGCAGTTCCATAATGCTGGAAAACATTTCAGTTACAGATAATGTTTGCTTTGTCATAGGCAACATCTCCTTAAATAAAAAGTCAGGAAAATTTTCCTGCTAAATATTTATTCGGAGAAAACAGAATACCGGGAAAAGTTATCATGACTTTTTGCGCAAAAGTATCTGCATCCGGGCAGTCGGATATCTGCCTTTTATGAAAAAGTTATCCCGACCTTTTTTGAGCAAAAGCCCGTAGTTATCCGCTTTTCCGGAAATGGTCGGGATAATCAAAAAGTCGGGATAACTCCGATTGTCAATAATTCTTGATAAAAATAGCAAGCACTGCCTGTGTTCCCTCACAGGCTCTGATTTTCCCAAATCCCCCCGGAGCGGGAATCTGGAAAATCTGCTTGTAGGGGGAAGCATCCCCCTAGCCCCCTCTGCGCTCAAAAATCATAAAATCTCCTGCCAAGATTTCTGATTTTTTTCACTGTTTTTTTGCACGAACAACCCCCATAGCAGGATTGAAGATTGTGTAAAATCCTTTCAAAAATCCAACACGGAAAGGAGATAATAAATGGCAAACCGTGAGCGCAAAAATGAGCTGAAAATATATCTAAGTGACAAGGAGCAATACATACTGGAGCAGAAAGTAAAAATCTCCGGCATGAAAAGCAAATCCACTTTTCTCCGCCGCCTGATTTTGTACGGCTTTGTCTATGACATTGACTATTCAGACCTGCGGGAATACAACTACACGCTCGGAAAAATCAGCGGCAACTTAAACCAGATCGCCAAGCGAATGAACGCCACAGGCAACGTCTATAAAGCCGATGTGGAGGAAGTGAAAAAGCTGATGAAACAGGTGTGGGATACACAAAAATCCATGCTCTCAAAACAGCCCACCATGAAGCAGTAAGCCCAAACGGAATCCCCCTCCAGAATCAAAATTGTTCCAGCCAGATTTTGCACACAAATACGCAACAGATAAACTGTAATAAAAGCCAAAATCAGACAAATTTCGCACCATTAAAAAAGGTGTACCGCAGTGAAGTTTATTTCTTCCTTGCGGTACACCTTTATGTGTGCAATTATTCTTTATTTTTTGTCTTTGGTGTGTATACAGTTTTTGCTTTTTTCTAATCATATCTTTTCCCTTACTGATAGTCTATAAAAAAGAATGGCAGTTTTACATTCAAATAAAACCGCCATTCTTAAGCTCATGCGCTATATATTTTTCATAAAATTACCGTCAGCGTTTGCTTTGAATATTTATAAAGATAATTTTATGAATGCTTTGTAAAATATAAAAGTTATGTTTTGTATAATTTATGTAAAATACAGGTTTTTTAGGAAAACTGCACCACATCACTTTTATCTTGCTGAAAAATAATCTGTATAACCGTTCCTTGCCCCAGGCTGCTTTGCAGTTCAATCTTGCCATTCAAGTATTGTACAGCATGTTTTACAATAGATAGTCCTAATCCCGTTCCACCTGATTCCTTAGAGCGGCTCTTGTCTACACGGTAAAATCGTTCAAAGATTCTTGCCTGATGTTCCGGCGGTATGCCGATTCCCGAATCCTTCACCGTAATCGAGGCACTATTTTCCTGACTGCTTATAGCTACTTCTACCGTACCGCCGTTCTTATTATACTTGATAGCATTATCACAGAGGTTAAAAATAATTTCTGTTAAGAGCCGCCGGACACTTTTAATATAAACCTTTTTTCCTGTTAAAGCCACTTCAATATCTTTTGCCGCTGCTATATCTGCCAGTCCTGCCATCACCTCAGATGCGATCTCACATAAATCAACATTTTCAAACGGCATATCGCATCCCTCGTCTAATTGGGATAAACGGATAATATCATCAATTAATGTTACAAGCCGCCCTGCCTCTGTGCGGATATGCCCTACAAAACGTGTCATATCCTCCGATTTTACAAGACCGTTCTCCATTAACTCCGCACTCCCCATTATGGATTGCAGCGGAGTTTTCAATTCATGTGATACGTTGGCAGTAAACTCCCGTCTGTTCCTTTCTGCGAAAGCTGCTTCTGTTATATCAAAGGCAAGAACAACCGCCCCAATTACAATACCGTTAGATTCAATGCGGTTGACATGGATCTGATACTCTTTTCCCTCACGTTCTATGCGGATTTCGCTGTGTCCGCTTGAAAATGCGTCCTGTATGGCGTGGCTCACATTATGGCTTCTCTCTACTGTCAGAAAATCTTTACCTATGCTGGAACGTTTCGTATGAAACAGCTTCAGCGCGGCAGGATTAATGTTCAGAATTATATTTTTCTCATTCAAAAGGACAAGCCCTTCCGTCATGCCATATGTAATCTGTGCAAATTCATCATTTTTCCTTTGGAGTTCCGACAACTGCATATCAATCTGCTTATGCTGTTTATTGATACGGTTTAATAGGGGAGCCAGCTCCTCATAAGTATCGTTTTCCAGCGGTTTTTCTAAATCAAGTCTGTTTAACGGCTCCATGATATGTTTAGAAATACGGCTTGCTAATACTCCTGATAAAATGAGTGTTACAACAACTACAATTAAAATCGGCTGTATCATCCCCAAAACAAGCACCCATATCGTAACGCTGCTGACAGAAATCCTTAATACTGAACCATCATTAAGCCGCCTTGCACAGTAAAGTGTTTTTTCTAAAAGAGTCGTGGAATAACGTGAGCTTTTTCCCTCTTTATTCCGCAGGGCTTCTTGAATTTCTTCCCTGTCCGCATGGTTTTCCATACTTTCCCCGTCAGACTGTGTATCATATATAACATCTCCATTTTCAGCAACCCATGTCAGACGGTACTCCCTTGACTGTAATTCCTCCAGATAGTTCCGTCCATCCTTTTCAACGGCTATGGCAGCTAAAGACAGTTCATCCTCCAACTGTTTTCCCTGAACATTACTGAAATAACTGTAAAGACATCCCATGATGATAACAAGGCTTGCAATCAGGACAGCCCCCGCTACAACCATAATTGATTTAAAAATTTTCTTTGTCATGCCTGCACCTCTAACCTATAACCAACACCACGCACTGTTTCAATCATTTTCCCATAATCCCCCAGTTTTACACGCAGAGTACGGATATGCATATCAACCGTTCTCGTTTCACTGACATAATCAGCTCCCCATATGTCATTAAAAAGCTGGTCACGGGAAAATGCGATGCCCGGACGGGAAAGGAACAGCCGGAGAAGTTCAAATTCTTTTAAGGTAAGCTGTATTCTTTCATTATCAATGGAAACTGTATGTTCGTCCAGATTGACAACAAGCCCCCCGGCTTTCAAAAGATGTTCTACCTCTGTAGGATTGCACCGGCGGAGTACCGCTTTCACACGGGAAACCATCTCCATCATCCCAAAAGGCTTTACAAGATAATCATCCGCACCTAAATCAAGGCTCTGGATTTTATCATACTCCATGCCTTTTGCAGTTGCCATGATGACGGGAATCCTGCAAGTGTCAGGGCTGTCTTTTAAAAATTTCAGCAGTTCCACGCCATCCTCTCCGGGCAGCATAATATCAAGAATTATCAAATCCGGCTTTTCCATAGATAAAGCGTCACGAAAGGCTATTGCATCCAAAAATCCTTTTGCTTCAAAATCAGTGGAATTAAGCGTATATACCTCAATATCCCGGATACTGTCATCATCTTCCACACACCATACTTTCATAATCATGCTCCTTTATGTTCTCCTGTCACGGAAAAAGCCACCCACTCTGCAATATTTACCGCATGATCCCCGATACGCTCAAAATATTTGGCAATCATCAGTAAATCCAGCGCATATCCTCCGTCTGTCGGTTTTTCTGCTATCAGCTTAATCAGAGATGACTTGACCTGTAAAAACAAATCGTCAACCACATCATCACGGTCAATCGCCGCACCAGCCAATACTACATCCTGTTTTACAAAAGCGTCAATGCTTTCTGTAACCATCTGGCTCGCCGCATCTGCCATAAACCGGATCTGTTCACATTCCCCTCCAGTCCTTCCGTCAAGAAACGTGATAATTTCCGCAATATCCGCCGCCTGTGTTCCAATACGCTCCATATCAGTAATCATTTTAAGGGCTGCAGATATTTGCCGTAAATCCCTTGCTACCGGCTGTTGCTGTAACAGCAGTTTCAAACACAGTGTTTCGATTGTGCGCTCCATCCGGTTAATCTCTCCATCAAGGGATAAAACCTTGTCTGCCAGCTTTATGTCGCCCATAGTTAATGCTTTTGAAGCAGCGGCAATCGCTTCCTCACACATTGCCCCCATTTGGGTAAGCTCTTTATTCAGCATAGCAAGCTGTTCATCAAAACGACTTCTCATTATCCAAACCTCCCCGTAATATAATCCTCCGTCCGCTTGTCCTTTGGTTGCTCAAACATCTTTTCCGTATTTCCATACTCAATTAAATTGCCAAGGAGAAAGAAAGCCGTATTATCGGAAATCCGCACAGCCTGTTGCATATTGTGCGTTACGATGATAATAGTATACTTTTCTTTAAGTTCCATTGCAAGTTCCTCTATTTTAGATGTGGAAATAGGGTCAAGTGCGCTTGTAGGCTCATCCATCAGAAGCACATCCGGCTCTACCGCTAATGCACGGGCAATGCAGAGCCGCTGCTGCTGACCGCCTGACAGTCCTAATGCCGATTTTTTCAGCCTGTCCTTTACTTCATCCCAGATTGCCGCCCCACGCAGAGAGCGTTCTATTATATCGTCCAATTTTGCCTTATTTTTCACTCCGTGTGTCCTCGGCCCGTAAGCAATATTGTCGTAGATGCTCATAGGAAAAGGATTCGGCTTTTGAAAAACCATGCCAATACTGCGGCGAAGCTCATTGACATCGACATCTGCATCAAAAATATTATCGCCCCTATAATACACTTCTCCTGTAATCCGTACACCAGCGATAAGGTCATTCATTCGGTTTAACGATTTAAGGAAAGTAGACTTCCCACACCCGGAGGGGCCAATCAGTGCCGTAATGCTCTGTCCTTCAATCTCAATATTTACATCTTTCAAAGCCTGTGTACTGCTATACCACAGGCACAGGTCTTTTACCACCATGGCAGGATTTTTGTCATGATTCATTATATTATTCATACATTTCTCCTTTTTTGGAAATATCTGCTCGCCAGTGTAGCCGACAGATTGATGAACATGGTCAAAATCATCAGGATAGCGGCAATTGCAAAGGCTATACCAAATTCCCCGTTTTCTTTTGCATAGACATATAATGCGACCGTCAATGTTGCCCCTGCACTGCCAAGCCCTTCAAGAATCCCGTTCAGGGCATGGGCAAAACCAGCCGTAAAAAGAAGTGCCGCTGATTCTCCCAAAATTCGCCCCACTGACAATATACAGCCTGTTATGACTCCATCAATACAACCTGGAAGCACAACGGTATAAATCACACGCCACTTTCCAGCTCCCAGCCCAAAAGCACCTTCACGGTAACTTTGCGGTACTGTTTTCAGGCTTTCCTGCGTTGTGCGCATAATCGTAGGCAGATTCATGATTACCAAAGTAAATGCCCCCGCTAAGAGGGAAGTTTTCATACCAAAAAACTGACAGAAAAACAGCATACCTACAAGTCCATAAATAATAGACGGAATCCCTGATAAGGTTTCGGCTGCATACTCAATCATTTCTACCAGTTTCTTATTTTTGGCATATTCTGTAAGATAAATCGCCGCACCAACTCCAAGCGGGAGAACAAATACCAAAGTTGCCGCTACAATATAGACTGTGTTAAGAATATCCGGCAGTATCCCGATCCGGTCAGACAGATAACTCGGTTTCGTAGTAAGCAGCTCCCAAGATACATTCGGCAGCCCTTTCCACAATACATAACCAATCAAAAATAATACCAATGCACAAGTAATGCATACGGAAATCCCCATCAACACACGCATGGCTGTAATATATGTTTTCCTTCTAAGGGAAATTGATTGTTTTTCCATCTATATTTACTCCTTGCTTTGTTTCAAAAAGAAATTTAATACGGCATTTATCAGCATGATAAAGAGGAATAAAACCAACGCAATCGAAAATAATGCCTGTTTCTGTAAACTTCCGTCAGCCGCATAAGACATTTCACTTGCCACAGCGGTTGTAAGGAAACGGACGCTCTGAAAAATTTTCGGCATATTTGGGGCGTTCCCCGCCACCATCATAATAGCCATAGCCTCGCCGATAGCCCTGCCAACGCCTAACACAACAGCCGCCGCAATGCCGCTTTTTGCCGCCGGAACGGATACACGGAAGTATGTTTCAATCGGTGTCGAACCAAGCGCAAGGGAAGCATCCTCATATTCCTTTGGAACAGCTTCTAATGCCGTAAGCGACACTTTAATGATTGAGGGTAATATCATAATTGCAAGTACAATGATAGCAGCAAACAGGCTGGCTCCATCGGGGATATGGAAAACAATCCGTATCCCTGGCACAAGCACCATCATTCCCACAAGCCCATAAACTACCGACGGAATGCCAGCCAATAAACTTACCGCTGTTTCAATAACGGTTTTTATTTTTAACGGCGCAATCTTAGCAAGATAAACTGCTGTCATAAAGCCAATTGGCACTCCAAGTACGATTGCGCCAGCCGTACCATAAATACTGGTAAGGATAAACGGAAAAATCCCATATTGCGGCTGTGCTGCTGTAGAAGCCCATTTCTTCCCGAAAAGGAAATTCAAAACTCCTATTTTTCGGATAGCCGGAATCCCTGATATGACAAGGTAAACAGTAATCAGGAGTACACAGCCAACTGTAATCAGACCAAGTATCAGGAATATGCCATGTATGGCATTCTCCATGAACTGTTTTTTGTTCATTTGACTTCACCTTCCAAAACCTTTCATAATCCGCCGGATTATTTATTTACTGGTACTGCACCCGCAGATGAGATAATCTCACCTGCTTCAGATGAAGTAATATAATCAAAGAATTTCTGTGCAGTTGCCGAAAGCTCTGCGCCGCTCTTTGTCACTAACACAAACGGACGCTGCACCACATAGCTACCATCTTTTACCGTTTCCTCCGCAGGTACAATACCGCCGACAGAAAGGGTTTTTACCGTATCCTTTACAGATGCAAGGGAAGCATATCCGATTGCCGCCGGATTGCCTGCCACCGTTGTAATCACATCCCCGGTAGATGTAAGCTCCTGACGGTATTTGCAGGCATCCTCCGTGTCCGTAATGGATTCAAAGCCATCTCTTGTACCGCTCCCGGCTTCACGTCCAATCAGGACAATTTCCAGATCATTGCCGCCTATATCCTGCCAGTTTGTTATTTCCCCTCTATAAATCCTGCTAATCGTTTCAAGGTCAAGGTCATTTACCGGATTATCCGGATTTACAATGACAGCAATCCCGTCAAGCGCAAGCACCGTTTCAGTCAATCCCTGCGCTTTTTCTTCTTCCTTTAAGTTACGGCTGGAAAGACCAATATCGCAGCGTCCTTCTGCCACAGCCGTAATTCCGGAGCCGGAACCGGTAGGGTTATATGTAAAGGTTACACCGGAATTGTTTTCCTCAAAAGCTTCGCCCAAAGCACCGATTACTTTTTCCATAGAGGTTGAGCCATCCGTAGATACTGTTTTGCTGTCCGCCTTCCCGCATCCGGTCATAGCTACGAGTGCAAGTGATAAAGTGGCAACAAAAGTAACAATTTTTTTCATAATAATTTTCTCCTTTTTTCTTTGTGATATTTTCTTCTACGCTTTTTATCATAAATACTGCTTGTAAAATCAAAAACATAACTTATGTCAAATTTTTGTAAAATGAACAGACTTGCCATAAAAACTGCATCATGGAAATGTGCATAACTGACTATTCCGTCATGGATAACTCTAT
>CAJUBQ010000128.1 GCA_910584595.1 uncultured Eubacterium sp. | reverse complement strand
CAAGCTTGGCTAATTTCACCGATTCATCACTGTTTTAGGCGTATCCGTTCAAAGCAGCCATACAATATGGCTTTTCTGTCCAAGATACTGTTCTTTTACAAGTTCTTCCTATATAAATTCCAATATATAAATTCTTCATATACGAATTCTTTATATTGCTATTCTTATTATGCAAGTTTTTCTTGCACAAAAGAATCATAAAAATAATATTAAGAAGATTAACTCAAATTCTTTTTTGAATCTTTCAAGGTTATTTCACTGTTCAATTATCAATGTTCTTATCTGCTTCGTAACAGCTTTGTCATTATAGCAGTTCTTTATTTGTTTGTCAAGAACTTTTTTAATTTTTTATATCTCTTATTTGCTTAGCTGACTTGCTGCAACTGCTATAGACTATCATATTTGTTATTTTTTGTCAATAGCTTTTTTTATTTTTTTACAATTTCTTTTTTACTGTTATCTGATATCTCCCAATCTCTTACAGTATGGAGAAATTGCAAATGGGCTTAAGTGGACTCGAACCACCGACCTCACGCTTATCAGGCGTGCGCTCTAACCAGCTGAGCTATAAGCCCTGATTACTGATCTGTATCGTCGTACCCGCGACGCAAGAGATATAATACAATCTTTTTTTTGGTTTGTCAACAACTTTTTACAATTTTTTTTATTTTTTATTGATGTAACAGTTCAATAGGTTATCTGAACTGTTACGAAATGATAATTACGATAAATTTCTTAGAATTAACAGAATCAAATAAATCCTTTTTCTTTTCTTTTTGGTTATATTATTGAAAGATATCTTCATTAAGGAACTGTTTAGAAATAACTTTTTTTCAAACACGCTCTAAGACTCATGAGGCTTTGATACGTATTTAAAATAATGCTCCTTCATTTTTAACATTTCGCAAAAGAAAGGGGACTGCCTTTGGAAGACCGTGAACTTGTCCGACAGATTCAGAATGGACAAAAAGAATACTTAAACGAGATTGCCAAAAAATATTATGATGATATTTATTATTTCTGCTGTTACCAGATCGGAAGCAGAGAAGACGCTTATGATCTGGCACAGGATACGTTTCTTCGATTTATCCGTTATGTGGAACATTATAAATATCAAAACCTGAAGGGATATCTTTTGACAATCGCTATGAATCTATGCAGAAACTATATACATGAAAGAACACAGACATCCAAAGAACTGGAACTTTCAAACATCTCTGCCTGTAAAAACAGCTCCGGTTCTTATGCAGAACACCATATGCTTTTGGTTGAAGCTATGCGCAGACTGCCGGATGTCCAAAGGGAAGCCGTCCTTTTGCATCATTTTTATGGATATAAAAACAGGGAAATCGCGCATATGACAGGCGCCTCATATGCTGCAGTAAAATCAAGAGTCAGGCAGGGACTTACGAAACTGCAGGAATTATTACATAAGGAGGATTTTTATGATCGCTGACAATAAGAAAACGCCGGACGATCTGCTTAACTGGAGATTTCGGATTGATGAAAAGAAAAAAAATGAAAATATGCAAGCCATCCGCCAGGCAGTATATCAAAAACACATCCAAAAATACCCTTCCTTTGCAGAAAACGTATGGAATCAAATGCGCTTTCAAACCTGGCAGCACTGGGTCGCGCAAGGCGCTGTACTGCTTTTTGCTATGTTCTTTGTCCTATGGTTTTACAAAAAAAACATACCATATACAGAATCCATTGCCGTTTGTTCTGTATTTTTGGTATTAGCAGCAAATATTTGCCTGAGCAGTGTACTTCATCTGTTTTCGCATCATCTTGCAGAATTAGAAAAAACGTTGTATCTGGATCTAAAGCAGATGGTTTGTATCCGCCTGCTTGAAGCCGGCATTGCTGATTTCATCCTGTTTGGACTGCTGATTGAACTATTAAACAATCGCTCAAATATAAGCATCCTTCAATCCTTTTTCTATCTGCTTGTTCCTTTTGTATGGTCGGAGCTGTTTTATTTGCATATGCTGACACATATAAGAACTGGTTTGTCCGGTTTCCGGCAGTTTTCTTTTTGTGCGCTATGCTGCATTCTAACGCTGATTCCAACCATTTGGAAAGACGTGTATTTACAAGAATACCTGCTTGTATGGAAAATGCTTGCCATTGCGGGTTGCTTGCTGCTAACTGTAGAAATTTACAAAATGTTCAGGCAAATAGACCTTGGGGAAAGCATCTGTTAGTTCCACGAAAAGTCATTCTGTATGCTGCACCCAAAATCAGAAAACAATATATGACAGAAAGGGATTTTTATGTCAGAATTACGATTAGACCATGTAACGAAACAATTTAAAAATAAAATTGCGGTAAATGATGTTTCACTGCAACTAAATAACGGCGTATATGGCTTTCTTGGCGCAAACGGCGCCGGAAAAACAACGCTGCTTCGAATGCTGTGCGGTGTTTTAAAACCGACATTTGGAAAGATCAGCTTCAATGGAATGGAAATCAGCGCTCTGGATGGAACATACCGCAGGCTACTTGGATATTTACCACAAGACTTTGGATATTACCCAAGCTTTACCGCCAGACGATACTTAGAATATCTGGCCGCATGTAAGGCGATCCCAAACGGTCTGGCTCAAGATAAAGTATCGGAAATGTTACAGCTGGTTGGTTTAGAAGAAGCCGCAAAGCAAAGAATCCGTACGTTTTCCGGCGGTATGCTGCGCAGACTTGGAATTGCACAAGCTCTGCTGAATGACCCGGAAATTCTCATACTGGATGAACCTACTTCCGGATTGGACCCAAAAGAGCGCATTCGCTTCCGAAACATTATCAGTTCTCTCTCTAAAGGCAGAATTATTATCTTATCCACGCACATTGTATCAGATGTGGACTATATTGCAGATGAAATTCTGCTTATGAAGCAGGGGCAGATGATTGAACAGGGAACATCTGCGCATGTTACCGGACAAATAAATGGGAAAGTATGGGAATACTTGGCTGATCCAGAGGAAGCTGTGCGGTTAAATGCCGCTTTTGCCGTCAGTAACCTTAAAAACGAAGGCGATAAAGTATATTTGCGGCTAATATCCGACTGCTGCCCGTGTGAAGGAGCCGTAACAGTAAAACCTGGATTAGAGGACGTATATTTATATTATTTTGAGGAGGTATCTGAACATGTGGAACATCTGGAAAGAAGAGGTTTATAAAATCGCAACACGAAAAATACTCTGGATTGGCCTGTTTTTATTACTGGCATTTGTGAGTCTCAGACTATTTACAGAACGTAACCATTATTCCGCAACCATTGACGGACAAATCTATCGTGGACAGAAAGCCATAGAAAAAGATCAACAACTGACCGCAAAATATGCAGGTATCCTAACCGATGAAAAAGTGCAAAACATCTATGAGGATTTCGGTTTTTCTTATTATCATACGCAGGCAGATGCAAATAGCGGTAATTTTTGTAACGAGTGGATCACGCGTCATATGACAAATTACAATCAGATTGCAGACAACCATCCAATTGATACTCAAATACTTGATGATATCCAGTTTTTACAAGGAGATGCCTGGGAAACGTATGCTGCGCCATATTTAAACGAAACAATCTGGTTTGATTATACTTATGGATGGAATGATTTAAAAGAAACCTACTCTTTTATGACGATTGCATTATTTGTGCTGTTTATGATCGGTCTTTCTCCCATATTTTCAGAAGAATACATGCTCAAAACAGCGGATATTTTATTAACAACGAAACGAGGAAAAAAGAGTTGTATCTGGATAAAAATGGGCGCATCACTTTCTTTTATTACAATATTGTATGTTGTATTTTCAATTTATCTATGGGTGATTTATCGAATCGTATATGGAACACAAGGACTGGAGGCATCGCCTGCCATGATCGGTCTCACGCCTGCCGCCTACATGCCTGCTGACATCCATGCATTTTTTTACCTTTCTTTTGGGCTTGGACTGGCAGGACTCCTGTTACTTACATGTATATCAATGGCTATTTCGTCTTTATGTAAAAATTCCTTTTTGACGATTCTGCTAAGTTTGGCTGCCTTCTTTCTGCCCTATGTATGGCTGAACATTTTATCCATTATGGTAGCCCCATTTTTCAGCAACGCCTTATGGAAAGCCATTACGTATCTTATGATTTCCATGCCGCTTTGTCTGCCAGTGAACTGGGGATTTGCATTTTCATTGGAACAAATAGGAATGCACATTGCAATAGCGCTGGCTGCAGGAATTGCATGTGCATTGGCCGGATATTGGAAGTTTCGCAATTATCAGGGCTAGCAATCACTCATGTAAAAGGCGGTACCTAAACCGTACCGCCTTTTACTATTTCACCCACCATAATACTGCGCCTGCGCATTCCATAGCTCAGAATATATTCCGCTCTGGTCTGAAACAAGCTCCTCATGTTTTCCCCTCTGAATCATCTGTCCCTCATGAAAAACAATAATTTCATCACAAAACCGACAGGACGAAAGCCTGTGACTGATATAAACAACCGTTTTATCTTCCACAATTTCATTAAACTTCGAATAAACCTCATATTCTGCCACAGGATCTAACGCGGCCGTCGGCTCATCTAAGATCATAAAAGGGGCGTCTTTATACAATGCTCTTGCCAGCGCTATTTTTTGTGATTCTCCGCCTGAAATCTCTACACCGTTTTCCTCAAAATCTTTGTAAAGACAAGTGTCCAATCCTTCAGGCATCCCATCCGGGCATTCCTGAATCCCTGCCTTTTTTAAACATGTATTTACGCGTACCTGGTCATAATCCACATTCGCTGCCACATTCTGACCCAAGCCAAAGGAAAACAGCTTAAAATCCTGAAATACAACTGAAAAAATGCTTAAATATTCCTCATAATCATACTTTTTGATATCGATCCCGTTCAGACAGATTTCCCCCTCTGTCGGGTCATACAGCCTGCAAAGCAGTTTGATAAAAGTTGTTTTTCCGCTTCCATTTCTGCCTACAACTGCCATTCGTTTTCCAACGTGCAGTTTCAGACTGATATGGCGCAGCGCATATGCATCGCTTCCCGGATAACGAAAAGAGACGTTTCGAAATTCAATCTCATATTCATTATCTCCGCCGTCGCAAAATGCCCGTTTTTCCACCGGAAGCGTACCTTTGTTCAAAACATCCGGGATCTTTAAGTATTCCAGCGTAGACAACTGCCGGTTTGAACATATCGCGTATTCTTCCAATGCAGAAAAAATATCTGACACAGACTTGGACAACTGGTAGATCATACCTGCATACTTGACTACTGCGCCTGCCGTCAAGGCGCCCGCAGCTGCCCGAAGCGCTACAAATAAATAAGCCGTAACCTGTAAGATTCCTGCTGAAAAACTTTCGGAAAAGCCTGCCTGCATCTGATTTTTAACAATCTTTTTCATCCATTGGCCATTTAATATAACGTCTCCTCGCATTTTATTTTCAATGAGCGGCTTTGCCTGATAAATACGGACATCTTTACCATAATGGTAATCTTGACCTTTCCATAAAAAATAAGAAAGATAACTCTGATCCATTGTCGGATCATCCAACAGCTTGTAATGCTCTTTCTTTTTTTCGGAAGCAAACCAAACATTCCATCCAATCATAATTATAAATACCATGATAAGAAAGACTGCGCTTACGTCTGAAAAAATCTGAGCGCCAATAAACAGCGGCAAAATCAAAACTGCAGAAATTACAATAGAAATCATACTGTTCAGAAGTTCCGGCAGCTGCCATACTAATGAATAAAAACCTGCTCCCCATAGATTATCATGTACAATCTTTGCACGAATCTCATGAACCACAGGGCTGTTTAAAAGCGGATAATCCATGGAAATTGTTTTCATACTTATCAGTGTATCATAGGTTTTCCCACACTGATCGGTGTGAATCTCTTTGCACTTTTTAAAAAATGATTCTAACACGGTCAGAAGAAAAATAACCGCAACAGCTGCAGAAGAAACAAGTAATAATTTTCTTATTTCCTCCCCGGACTGCAAGCCATCCAATACATAAGCAGACAAAAAAATACCGATATACGGAACGACAACCCCTATGACGGAAGCAGCTATTGTATGCATCAGCAGCATCCGATCCATTTCCCAAATCAGCCTGATCGAATTTCCAATACTTTTCCATTTATTTGCCCGCATCCACTGTCCCCTCCTTCTCGTTTTGATAATACCGGCTTTGCAGTGTAAACATTTCATAATAATCCTTTTTGTATTCCATAAGCTGTTCATGCGAACCCTCTTCTGTAATTTTGCCTTTGTGTAAATACACAATTTTATCGCAAAACCGGGTAGAAGCCAGCCGATGCGATATATACAGCGCTGTCTTCCCTGACGAAATTTTATGGAATTGTTCATAGGTCCGACTTTCTGCAATCGGATCTAACGCCGCGGTCGGTTCATCCAAAATGAGTATCGGAGCATCTTTATATAGCGCTCTTGCCATCAAAAGCTTCTGCTGTTGCCCGCCGGACAGCACGAGCCCATCCGCAATTTCTTTTGTCATCGGCGTATCGATCCCCTTTTCACCCGCTGCTATCTCTTCCCAAAGCCCTGCCTGTATTAAACAATCCCTCACACGATTTCTGTCGATATGATCTTTCTCCTGTAAGGAAACATTTTCAGCCACCGTAAAAGGCGGAAGATAAATATCCTGAAAAACGGCGGAAAACAGTTTTTGCAGGTCTTTTTTTCGAACACGGCTGATATCCTGACCCCCAATCCGTATTTTCCCGGAATCCGGCTGATAAAAGCCACACAAAAGCTTTACAATCGTTGTCTTTCCAGCTCCATTTACACCTACCAGCGCAGCTTTTTCTCCCGCATTGATCTTTAAACTGAAATGATCCAATATCGGTTTCCCTTCCTGATAGGAAAAGCAGACATCTTCAAATTCTATGGAAGCATCTTTGAAATCCGAAAGCTTTAAGTCTGCCGTCTGCAAAGCGGATTCCTGTTCCGGTTCGCCTGCTAAATCCAAAAATGAACGCATAGCATTCATCTGTATATTTGCGCCATTCAGCTGGTTTACGCTGTCCACCATCTGATTAACAAATCCTGAAAAAGCCGTTACAGCCCCAAAATACAGTGTAAATTCCGGTATTGTAATACGACCGGAGCCAACCATATAAATCAGATATGCATACGCAAATCCATCTCGCAGCAGGAGCAAAAAAGCCTGGACGATTCCCGCTGCAAAATACCGATTCTGAATTTTGGTCGTCAATTTTATGCTTTGCCCAATCAGATCACTCCGTATATCTGTAAACCATCCGCCTGCATGATACAGGCGCATATCTTTCCCAAATGCTTCACTGCTGCCTGTGTTTATCATATACCGCAGCTTCCTGGCATATTCTGCTGCCTGATTCTGATGATTTCGTTCGTAATTCTGCGCATAGCGCGTACCGGCCAGACTCACAAGCGACAACACGGACAGCATAAAAATAATAAAAACATTTAACCCTGACAAAATACCGGAATAAATGAAAAAACACAAGGCGCTGACGGCCAGATCCATCATGGAAACAACCATTACTGAAGTCGCAGACCAATCTCCACCCTGCAGTGTTTCCACTGCCCTCTGATATTTTGTCTGTCCTTCCTCACTTTCCACATATTTGTACTCGCAGCTTAAAGACTTCAAAAACAGTTTCGTCTGATAATAACGACGCATATCGTTATACAGCATATATTTTCCTTCGGAAACCATTTTGCATATAGCCATAGAAAGCGTCATCATAAGGCCCACCATACCAAGCACGATAAAAATCTGTCTGACATCAGCTCCCTGCAATACGAGATCTAACGAGATCTTAGGAATATAAATGCCAAATACAGGCGCAACTACCGATAGTACCGTTTCTATCCCAAGAAATACAAGCAGCTGCGGATGCTCCTCTTTCATACCTTTCAGCAAATAAACAACGTTCTGATAAATGTGATATTTCATATGCCCTCTTTTCTTTTGATCGTATTCGAAACATGCTCCGGAAACTATAGAATCAAAACCTTCTGTTTCTCCCAAAATCAAAATAGCATATTCACAACCAAAAAAGCCTGTTTTTGCACGAATGGCTTCGGTTTTTGCACGAACGGTTTCTTCTTTTATATCAATCTTCAAAGAGGCAGCATAATCTCGGTAACAAATACGCCATCCTCATACTGACGGTTTTTGTAACCGCCGTATTTTTCTACAATCCGGTCGATACGCGTCAGTCCAAAGCCATGCCCTTCGCTCCCTTTTGTGGACAGATAACTTTTTTGAGATTTTTTTAAATGTCCGCATAAAGAATTCGTTACGGAAATATAAAGCTGGACTTTGAGCACGCCAATAAACACCCGGATATACCGACGGTCTTCTTCCGGCTGCCTAAGACAGGCTTCCATCGCATTATCCAGCAGATTTCCTATTACTACACACAAATCGATATCTGAAATATGCAGCTTCGGGGGAACCACTGCTTTGGCATTGACAGCAATCTTTTTCTCTTTTATCAAAGACAGCTTGGAATTTAAAATAGCATCTACCATCACATTTCCCGTCTTAATAACCGTATCCACCGTCGACAAATCATGATTTAGATTTAACAGATATTGTTCCGTTTTTTCTTTATCACCGTTCAGTGCAAGCAGTGTTTGAATATGATTATGGTAATCATGTCTCCAGCCACGCATCGTCTTATATATATGCTGCACTTCCTCACAGTGTTTTGTCATCAGATCGTTCTGATATTCTGCAATCCTGCGGTCGATCATGCGCCCGGGACTCAGATAAGAGATCAGGTTCCAAATTCCCATTGCAAATCACCTCTGAAATACTGAATAAAAACCTGGTTCACCGCCTGGTAATTTTTACGTGAAAGTGGTATTTTTTCACCATTGTCCAGTGTCACTTCTGTTTTTGAAATGCTTTTCATGTAAGAAATTCCTACCAGATAAGACCGATGTGTACGGATAAATCCTTTTCCAAGCAATCGTTCCACCTCTGAAATACTCTTCCCTACTTCGAACTGTTTATGCAAGAGTGTAATCCGACAGGCATGGGCAAAAGCTTCCACATACAAAATATCCGTAAGCGCTATCCTGACCTGCTCTTTGTCGATTGTAAAAATAACTGCAGGAACCTTTTTATGAAGATTCCCTGCAGCCTTATCCAATGCCTTTGCAAGTGTCTCTTTGCTTACCGGTTTGATAAGATAATGGACGGCGCTTACTTCATATCCTTCTGCAATAAAATCAGGAAACCCTGTAATAAATATGATCTGTATCCTCTCATTTTCCTGCCTGAGCTTCTTAGCCAGTGCAACGCCGTCCATAAGCCCCATTTCGATATCCAGCAATAGAATATCGTAATCTTTTTGCTGCGCATAATGAAACAAGAAACTTTCTGCCGATGCATAAACATGTACCTGAATCGTATGCTGCATATCTGCTGCCCAAAAATGCGCCAGTTTTTCCATATAGCTTTGATCTGCAGCAGAATCATCACAGACCGCTATTTTATAATGCATACCTGCTCCCTTCCGTATGTTAAACTCTATAAGGCATCCGATCAGACATAATATCTGCCGCTTCTCTAAAGCGTCCGGCCAAAAAAACTATTGCAAATAAAACAGCCTGGCTCCATGTGCTGGCGCCTGATCTTTGAGGCAGCCATCTTTTACACAAATCTCATTGCCTGTCCATAATTCTTTCGCATTGGAAAACGATTGTTCAAAACCGGCAAATTGCTCTATTTGTTGGAGTTCACATTCTATTTCCTTTGCTTGATCTGTGAAATTAAACAACGCTATATATGCTTCTTTCGCTTCTTTTGCTTCTTTTGCTTCCTTTTCATCCTTCTTATTCACATTCAGACAGCTCCAAACCGCAGATTCCTCATCCCGATATACTTGCCTTGCAGTATAATCATTTGATGTCAGCTTTAAAATGTCTTTTCTCGTAAGCAGCCATAACGTCCATTCATCCAGCAGCGTTAAATCTGTCCCAATCATAAGCGGAGAACCAAACATACACCATAATGTCATCATCGTAATCTGTTCTTCTTTTGTAAAACGGGTGTCCCATTCATTTCCGAACCCTTTCCCAAGCTTTCCAACCGGCAGCATGTCACAATCCGGATAAGAGCCTTCCGACACATGATTCTGCCAAAGCTCACAGCGGGCAAACATATTTTTAAGCAGCTCCCACTGATCCCAGAAATCATCTGTAATACGCCACATATTTGCATATTTCTCATAATGCCACGCTTTTTCAATAAGAGCAGGCCCAGGCGAAAGGGACAGGACAATATCTCTTCCTGTTTTTTGTATCGCACTTTGAATCATTTCCACTTCATGAGCGGCAGAATACTGGTTTTCCCTATACAAATTTGTATTGCAAATATCATCGCATTTGATATAATCTACGCCCCACTCTGCATACATACGGATAATCGAATCATAATATTCCTGCGCACCTTTTACATTTTTACGAATCCCATACATATCAGGATTCCAGCCGCAGATCGATGACGGATCTGCAATCTGATCTGCAGTTACATCTGTTCCCCATATTGGAAGATGCTGATGTGCCGCAGTTCTGGGAATTCCGCGCATAATATGAATTCCAAATTTCAATCCAAGCCGATGGATATCATCTGCAAGCGGACCAAATCCTTTTCCGTTGGCTGAAGACGGGAAACGTTCCTCGTCCGGCTGCAGTCTTCCATAACCGTCCATCTGCACCTCTGCAAATGGAATATACTGGTAAAGCTCCCTCATGGAGCCTGCTCCTTTTGCATACCACTCGATATCCACAACGATATATTCCCAGCCTGCCTCTTTCAAATGGGACGCCATATATTCAGCGTTTGCCTTTACCTGTTCTTCGTTCACCGTCGTATCGTAATAATCGTAACTGTTCCAGCCCATTGGGGCTTTGCGCATTTGATATTTCATAAATCTTGTCTCCTTTTCTGTACACTGTTTGAACTAAGCAAAACATTGGTCTAAACGGGTTATTTCATTGTAACAGTTACTTCATTTGTAACATTTCATAAGAAAATTGTCAATAAAGGCATTGCTAAATCAGATTTTCTGGATTACCGGACGCCGGATGGTGGAGAGCTGTCCTTGTTTCTTGTTCCTGTTCCAGAATGTAAGAATCCCTAAGCATTCTGCATTTACACTATGGTACCGAACGGACGCGGCGCCTAATTCGCCCTGGCTTAACGCCAGCAGCTAAAGGCGCCGCTGCGGCTTCGCCGCCTGTGTCTCGTACAGAATACCAAGGGCTTCTAAACATTCTTCCAACGTCACAAGAAACAAGG
>CAJUBQ010000127.1 GCA_910584595.1 uncultured Eubacterium sp. | reverse complement strand
AGGAACTTATTTCAGTGCCTTGTTTTGATACAGTTTTAGACTTAACAAGGCACTACTATAATTATTATCATATGCCAATAGATATAAAATTATATTAAATTATATTTTCATTTCATCTTACCAACAACAATTTTCCAATTTATCGAAAATTGCCTACAATTAAGAAGCAAAGATCTACAGTCCACACTTTATCATTCAAGATGCACATCCAGTATACGTCTGGAGCTATGAAATGCAATCAATATAAATAAATATTCTCACTTTCTGTTCATTAATTTACAATATATAATAGCCACAATTGTACTCAATGCTGTAGCCACAATTGCCGGCCCCACAATTACAGCCGGATTCACACTTCCATACTGGCTCCGATATGCAATCATATTCACTGGAATCAGTTGCAGCGACGAAATATTCAAAATCAAAAACGTACACATCTCATTACTTGCCGTCCCCTTAGGCACTGCTTGAACCTTACTCTTTTTCCCCTTTAATCTCCGTTTTTCATTAAATATATGCTCTGCCACTCCCTCTCTGCGTTCCTCCTCCAGCTTTTCCAACTCCTCGACAGCTCGAATTCCCGCCGGCGTAGCCGCCCACCCCAGCCCAAACACATTGGCTTGTGTCAAGGTAGGACTAAAAATTTTCTATAAAATATTCCAATTTTAACAAATTGTTATGTATAACAACATGACGTTATCCTATCGGAGCAATCCATTTTTTAGCGCTTGTGTCATATTCTTCACCTGTAATATCCGAACGTGTGTATCTCTCATCCAATAGATCTATTAAATTTTCCACTTGTTGATAAGTGTTTATTACAAGTTTATGATTTTCCTCGTCAAGATTGAATACTCCTTGCCATCTTGGTACAGTCGTGACTCTCTCATATAGCTCTTCAGATGTTTTTTGTAATACTTTAGAATCTTTAATTCGCATCATTTTTTTAGCATATAATAATTTGCTTCTACCTATATATGCTGATACTTTATCCAGGTTAGATACGAGTTCTAAATTCTGTATGCTATTTACAACTTTTGCAGCTGTAGATTTAACAAACTCTTGGAAGCCAAAATTCTTTTGCATAAAATCTATCTTGTCACAAATTATCTCATCCCCTATTATTAGCAGATCAATTCTTTTTGACAAAAGTAAAATTGGTTTTTTCAGCTCTTCAAAAATATCTCCCTCAGAGGGTATAATGTGAAAACCCATCCCTTTTCTATTTGGAATTGCATTTTGATATAAAAACTGATATGCCCAAAAAATATTTCCTGAGTGCTCAAAGCGAAAGAAAATTCCTCTGGCATTTTCTCTTTCATTTGCTTGATAATTTTCGATATTATTTAATTCTGATTGCGTTACATTAAACGGATTATAATCCTCATTTTGAGTAATGACATAAAATTTATTTTGATCATCAGCCACATTTTCTGCCATATCATATTCTTTATCTGTTTCTATAAATTTTTCCTTTATTGCCTCCTCAAGAGAAAGTTGTATTTTCTTTTTAAAATTTTTTTCAGGATTATTTTTATCTCTAATTCGGCCTTCTGACAAATTAAAACGTTTAAGGATAGGTGCGGATTTCATTTCAATATATACTTCAAAACCATATTCTTCATCCTGAAAAATATTTTGAATAATATTTTTTATTCGTTCTTTTAAAATCTGTTCTGTTTCATGTTCTTCAATGATATTCTCATTTGTCATTTTCCCACCGCCTAATTCTTATTGTATACTAAAAAAACATTATCTGAGATATACTTCCATTTAATAATCTTTGAAGAATCAAATTTTCCTCTAGTAATACCAATATAATCCTTATTCTTTAAAGTTTCATCTCCTGTTTCTATAAAAGTAAATTGAAAGGTTTTATACCCTAAAATTGCCAAAATGGGATTTTGATAATATAGATTTGTATTCCTCATCAATAATATTAACATGGATATTATAATAATAAAACAGATAAATCCTCTTATATTTGTAATATCATCCATAACCATAGGAATAACATATGTAACGAAAAAAGCTATACTCATCTCTGTTGTATCTCCGTTTATACTAATCTTTTCCGCCCGATCTACAAATCCCGCAAGTTCTCTTCCCTTAAAATAATAATATATCCATCCCCCAAACAGTATCAATATTGTGCAAAACAAGCATATAATTACTCTTAATATTTCTTCATGAAAAAATGCACTTGGTATTGCTACTGATATATTTCCATCTACTATCAAGTTAATAAATTTAAAAATGAGTTTGGATACATCTTTTTTTATATATTTTACAAGCAATAGTACAAATAAAGGTGAAAAAGATTGGACTATTAAAAGCCACTTCAAAAATAAATTTTGTCTCAATCATACCGCCTTCCCATATTTTGTGCAAAGAGCATTTCGGAATATAAGCCGAAATGCTCTTCATATTAACAAACATCCTTAATTATTGATTTACTTGAATAATATTCCTCTTTCGCCGACATTGCAGCTTCTTCTCTGGAAAATATGACGTTCTTTTTTTCGATTGTTCCTTCATAAATTATTTGTAAATAATCTTTTTTATCAAATTGGTAAAAAAATACCCGCTCCCCCTCACCTGGAATCTCACATTGCATTTCAGCTATTAATCCAATTTTATTCGTATAATATTTTACATAACTGTAATTATCAAGCTTTGCATTTTCTAACAAATTGTAGGGTGATATAATTGGTGAATATAACATATCATATATTTTCTTAATGTAAGCATCCATACCTGTTCCTCCTAAATTAATATTCGTCATTGTTTAAATACTCACTCAGTACATTTTCAACAAATTCTTCTGCACTCTTTAGTTTTTCAAAAGCTATATCAAAATCTGTCATTTGCCATTCTTCGCGTTTCTTTCCTATAGCATTCCGTAAGTATGTATTAAAATACATAGCCAGCATTGCTCCATTATCAGACGCTTTCGTTTTAATCCATGCATATTTTCCGTTAAATAAGCGGCAATTTGATAAATCCTTTCCTGACTGATCTATATGAAATCTAATAATTAATTGTGGAACTAAAATTTCTCTTATTTGGTCATCAAGATTTTTCTTTTTGTTGGCAAAACGCAAATCTGGGGCCTTGCGAAAGAACAAGGAACAGGTACTTTAACTACAGATACATACCTAAACACTGAACTAATCAAAAAGCAAAAAGAGGAAGAGAAGAAGCAGAAAGAAAGTATTGATAAATTGCAGGAATTGCTTCACATCGACTACGAACAGGCGCTGGCAATTTACAATCAAACAAGGACAAAGGACACTGCATTATTCTGCTATATTATCATCTGTTTTTTCAACTTCCCCATCAGGAATAACCCTTAAAACTCTGCCTATAAACTGCTCATATGGAAGCTCACTTCTAAATGGCCTAAATATAGCAGCAATACTAAGGTAGGGATGATCATAGCCCTCTCCAAGCATTGCAACATGGATAATAACATCTAAGCGATGATTTTCTACATCTTGTTTGGTTTCATCTTGCTTTTCTGGCATTTGCTTACTATGTATAACTTCTGCCCTATACCCTTTTTCTATGTATAATTGTTTTATTTCCTCTGCATGTGCAATACTACATGCAACCGCTATAATTTTATGAGGAACTTTAGATGTGTCCCTTCTTTTATTCTCTAATAGCTTAATGCTCTCCTTTACAACACTTTCTGAACACTCTTTAGAAAAAGCTACTGAACGCCTTATCCAATCCTCGTCACGTAATCCTAACTCTAATAATTGCTCTACCGTATATTGCTTTGTTTCATCTTTATCAATTGTCAATAACAACTGTTCTGGTATATATTCTATATTTCTAAGAGATTTAACATATCCTTTTGCCATAGCCTGGCTTAATTTATATTTATATACCAGCTCCCCAGCCAGTTCCACACCATCCGTACGTATTGGGGTTCCAGTCAATTTGACGATTTTTGCTTTGTCGAAATGATTAATAGTTTCAACCCATGTGTTAGCGGTTGAATGATGCGCTTCATCAATAATAATCATATCAAAATAATCTTTAGGTAAATAGTTTAAAGGTGATTTTCTAAGCCTTGCCTGCAATTTATGGATATTTAAAACTACTATGTTTGCCGCATCCAAAATTTCATTTTTCATACCGCCTGAAAACTCTACCAAAGTGGGAGTTTCATCAATTCTATCAAATATTTTTCTTTTATACCAGAAACTTTCTGGGTTCTCAGGATCTAACGAATCTACTACAGCATCTTTAATTGTAAGCTGAGGAGTAATTATTAATGCTCTGCCTTCACAAATATGAAATGGCAGCAACCCCATTAAACCAGTCTTCCCAACTCCTGTTGGAAGTATAACGATTGCATGTGTATTCTTTTTATTTCTTACAATAAAATGCTCATATACTTTATAATATCCCTGTATTTGTGGTTCTCGTAATTCGCTATTATCATATATATGGGGATTTGTTGTTTCAAAATAATGTTTATTGTATTCTAATTTTGCCATAAGCACCTCAATATATCCATTTTTTTGTTTATTTAAATTTTCTTCTGTATATTTTCCTTGAAAACGTATTATACTTTGTATAATATTACCAAAAACAAGATACAAATACAACTGGCATTTTACATAAATCTCACAAATCATTTATACGTTTTTATATCATGTGTTTCTCTTTAACCCTAATTTACTCAATTGGCTTGTGTCAAGGTAGGACTAAAAATTTCTTTCACTTTTTAAATTTATACCCTATTAAACATAAATCGTTCAATAAACACGGATTAACATAATAGTATATCCCGAAATTTCCAGGTTACTTCTATCCTGTCAGCTTCATACACATCAATCCTTTCTATCAAAGTATCAGCAAGCTCTTTTGTCAGATTCAGATTATCTGAAAAATCTTCGCCGCTTAATTCCGGTATACTGTCAGATTTGGCGAATGACGTATCGCTTAACTTCTTATCCAAAAGATTCAATTTCTGCCGGCACTCCGATTCCTGTTCCGATAATGCCTCTTTCTGCATAAAATATTCTTCCTTTTTTAGATTCCCTTCTTTCCATTGATGATACAAATTCAAACGGCATGTTTTACAATACCCTGCCTTCATTTCAAGAATCCTCTTTTTTTCCTTAACTTTGAAAAGTTCTGAAAGAATTTGGTTTTGCGTGCTTTGTAAAGCCCTTTCTTTTTCTGAACTGGCTTCCATCAGCTTTTTTAATATATCCAGAACACTTTTTTCTAACACACTTGTCTGTATATTCATATGCGATCCACAAGCATTTCCCATATGGCAGGAATAGGAATCAACCCGTTTCCCGCTTCGTATCATGCCATATCCGCAGCAGCCGCACTTCACCTTGCCTTTCAGTGCATGAGGATTTTCTTCTTTTTTATATCGTCCTCTTTTACCACGTACCTGTATTGCATTTTGCGCTGCCTGAAACAAAGCTTTTTCAACCAAAGGTTCATGGTCATCTTCAAATTTCATATATTCTGATGTGTCATTCCGTTTCATTACTCTTGGCTTTATTGATGTAATTTTATTACAGACATATGTCCCGATATAGACCTCATTCTGTATAATCTCCCGGACTTGTGCCGGTGTCCATAAATTACTTTTATGATTTTTTAGTTTATAATTCTCATTTGCAGACTGGTTTTTGTACGCGCCGGGTGTTGGAATGGATTCACTGCTTAATATTTCTGCTATTCTTGATGGAGGTATTCCATCTACAGCAAACATGAAAATCTTTCTAACTGTCTGTGCGGCCTGTGGATCGGGATCATAAGCTGCCCCTTCCTCTTTATTCCGTCGATATCCGTATGGCACATCTCCACCGCTGTAACGTCCCCGTTCCTGATGGAGATGCTTTACAGATTTTACTTTTCTGGACAAATCTCTGCTATATAGATCGTAAATCAAATTTTTAAATCCAATTTCTATTCCAACGGGCTTATGGAAGCTGTCATAGTTGTCCGACACAGAGATAAAACGGACTCCCATAAATGGAAAAACTTGTTCGATATAATCTCCGGCTTCAATATAATTTCTTCCAAATCGCGATAAATCCTTTACCACGATACAAGCCACTCTGCTTTCCTTCACTTCTTTTAATAATTTTTGGATACCAGGACGATGAAAATTTACTCCGGAAAATCCATCATCCAAAAATTCCATAACAGGATATTTTGATAATTCCGGGTGATGTTCTATGTAATATTCCAATACCTTTCTTTGATTCACAATACTGTCACTTTCCAACTTATTAGCGCCAAGATCTTCATCATCGTCTGATATACGAAGATACTTTGCAATGTATCCTTCAAGCATTTTCTTTACCTTCTTCCTGAACTGGCATTCTTTTACCCATTTCTCTCCATTTCTTTTCTTTCATCCATTTTTTCATACATAATCGGATGCCGCCTCGTCAGGGGCATGAATTACGGGATGCCCTTTGGGTATAGAATCCGAGAATGAATAAGTAATCTCAATCCTTTCCGGTGATACTATGATAATTTTTTCGATCAGGCAGTCTAAAATATTTATTGGCAAGCCGTCATCCTTTATTTCTAATACATCCTTCCGGTATTTATCTACAGCACCCTTAATCTCAGCTTCCATTTTTTCATGATCCAGTAATTTACTTAAAATTTCTTCATATTCCTGCTGTTCATTTGTCAGGCTTTTTCGCTTTGCACCAAAATCATTTAAAGATAACAGCCCTTCTTTCATATCTGTATAAAGTTCCTGCTTTCTCTTTTTAAGAAATGAAATTTTTTCTTCCAGTTCCTGTTTTTCACTTAAAACGGAAGAACTGTTATCCTTAAAACCTATATCATCCTTTTGCCTGATCCATTGATTTTGCCATTCACCAAATAAACGCATCTGCTGGTCAGCAGACTTCATTACAGCTTCCATTAAAGGAATTTCATGGATATGGGTATTTGTGCAAGAGGCATTTACTTTTACAGCAGGGGAATTACAGAAATAGCAGTAGTCCCTTATGCCATTTTTGACCCTGCTTCTTCTGGTCAGTAATCTTCCGCATTGACCGCAATAAATTTTTTTCCGCAGCGGGTTTTCTATATGTGGAATATCCGCATGAACCGCCATTTGTTCCGAATGTCTCTGGCTGCTGATTTTGGCCATTCCTGATGCTATGTCAAATTGTTCCTGTGTAATAAGTGCCTGGTGGGTATTTTTTACAATTATCCAGTCTTCTTTCGGCAAAAAACGTAACTTTCCGTTTTGTTCAAAATAACTGCGTCTTGTTTTACCTTGTACCATATGTCCAAGATAAACTGGATTCGTCAAAATTCCGGCTATGTGTTTCGATTTCCATTTTGTATTCTGGCTGCGTTTAAAAGCACTGCACCCATTCATATAACGATATTGTCCGGGAGATGGCAGGGCTAATTCATTCAGATATTTTGCAATCTGCCCGCATCCTTTCCCACCAGCGCGCCAGGAAAATATTTTCTGGACAATATCTGCACATTCTGGATCAGCTTCCAGTTTCCTGGAATCCGTTTTACATTTTTTATAACCATATGGAAGTATGCCGCTGGCAAGCTCTCCTTTTTTCTGCATTGTTTTTTTTGTCTGTGTAACTTTTTTTGATATATCTCTTGCATAATATTCATTTACAATATTTGTCAATGAGTTCATAAGCATATCACTTTGAAAAGTTTGGTTCTCACTGTCAAAATTATCATTGACAGACACTACCCGTACACCAAGAAATGGAAATATTTTTTCAAGATAATTTCCGACTTCAATATAATTTCTGCCTATACGGGAAAAGTCCTTCACAATAATACAATTAATGGCACTGCTTTTTATATCATTCAGCAAAACATTCCAATTTTCACGATCAAAATTCGTGCCAGTTGTTCCATTATCAACATAGATCTGAATTAATTCAAATTCCTTGGAGTTCTTTTCTATAAACTCTTTTAAAAATGCAATCTGATTCTCAATGGAATCTTTTGTCTTATACCCATTATCTTCGACAGATAGACGTACATAAATTCCGGTTAAATACTTGGGAATAACAGAACTGGCAGTAGTTTCTGTAATTATTTTTATATTTTTTTTACTTTTCCGTGCCATTCGTAGTTTCTCCTTTCGTATAAATTTCTTTGAGACCATTCAAAATATGTCAAATACTTTCTGATGGTGCCATGTTATTAGACAGCATGAAAATTCGTAGTTCTTCATATTCCGACTGAAATTTAAAAACAACTTCGATTTTATCTTTATCAAAAATCCGAATTTCTTCAACCAGCCTTAACAGAAGCTCTCTGGAAAGCTCCTGAAATCCCCTGCACTGAATAAACTGTTCGACCCATTGTACCCGGTCTTCCTTATCCATTGCCAGCTTTCGAATTTCTTCATTTAATGCTATAATCTCATTTTCCAAAGCATTTATTCCTAAGCGGAAAGCCTCTTTCAGTTCTAAATATTCTTCTTTGTTTACAATTCCTTCCTTATAGTCTTCATATACGTCTTGAATATACTGCCGCTTTTTTTCAATCTGCTTTTCTTTATCCTGAATGGTATTCTGCAATTTGCCAGAAAGATAATTATGATAAGGGATTTTCTCCATTATTTTAATCATCTGATCCAGCTCAAATACTTTCTCTATATGAAGATTTATTATTTTCAGTATGATTTTTTCAAATTTCTCCAAAGAGATCGCTTTCTTATTCCTGCATCCAGTTTTATTTTTATTTTCTACACATACCAAATAAACGTATTTTTTACCATTAACAGGAATGGTCTTTCTGGTCATATTCCCACCGCACCATCCGCATTTTACAATTCCAGAAAAAAGATATAATGACTGCTCATCTGGAGCTACTCTGGTGTCTGTATGAAAAGCGCCTCGTACCAGCCCAAAATCTTCTTTTGAAATGATAGCTTCATGGCTGTCCTCACATCGTATCCATTCCTTTTCCTCTTTTTTTGTCCTTTTTCTAATTTTATAATTTGGAGAGCATGTTTTCCCCTGCAAAAGTACTCCTGTATAAATTTCATTTCGTAAAATTCGGTTTACTCCATTTGCCATCCATTTTGTATCAGCTTTTTTTCGGAAAGAGCACTGTAGATTTTCTCCATTCATATGTTTATATTCAATAGGTGTAGGTATCCCCAGCTCGTTTAGTTTGTCAGCAATCCTTGCCCCGCTCATACCTTCGATCTTCCATTGAAAAATCATTCTCACTACATCTGCTGCTGGTTCATCAATGATTAGCTGATTTTTGTTTTCTGGCGATTTCTTATAGCCATAAGGTGCGAACGAACCAATATACTGCCCATTTTTTCTTTTTATATCCAGATGGCTTCTTACTTTAATGGAAATATCTCTGCAGTATGCATCGTTAATCAGATTTTTAAAGGGAATCAGCATTTCTTCCGAAGCGCTCATGCCGGATAAGGTATCAATATTGTCATTGATAGCAATAAATCTTACTCCCAAATATGGGAAGATCTTTTCAATGTACCTGCCCGCTTCTATATAGTTCCTGCCAAATCTGGATAAATCTTTTACAATCACACAATTTACTTTACCAGACTTAATATCTTCCAGCATTGCCTGAAAAGCAGGACGCTCAAAATTGACGCCTGTATAACCGTCATCTACTTTTTCCTCATGAATATGAATATCGGGATGCACTCTAAGAAACTCTTTTACAAGAGCTTTTTGATTTACAATACTGTCACTTTCAGCCTTGTCCCCATCTTCTCTCGAAAGCCGGTAATAGGCATCAGCAATATAGATAGTATTTAGATTTTTACTCATTTCATCACCTCAATAGTCTTAACCTTGTAAACTATTGGGGCTTTATTTAGTCCTGTTATAGTATAACATGCTATAACTGATTCGTCCACTATTTTACAAGGTTACTCATTCATATTCATACGCTTCTGCCTATTATAAGGATAAAAAATATTCATTCAATTTCTCTTCCAAAGTATCTTCCGTGTCCGAAAAACAAATCTTTACAATTACCTCATCGCATAAAAAACAATAAGGGTTTCCTATTTGAGCCAAAAAATCGGAAACTCTTTCTGACCGTTCTAACGATGTGTCAATTTTTACATTTTTGATGTCTGTCAAAGAACTTTTATGAACTGATTGAATATCCACATCTTCTAATTTTTCCAAATATGTGCTGCTCATCTTAATTTTCCTCTATGCTTTCTTACCAATATATTTTTTGTTGCTTGTCCGATATTCGTTACAAATTGAATCCTGCAGGTGGCTGTCAGGAAACAGCGCCATTGGTATCTCACCATCTTTTCAGACCAGAGCAGCTTTTCTCCGGAAGTATCATTATCAGAAACAGTATCATCGCCGCAAAGTCCCTATCTCTTTGCTTGTAATTAAATATCTATCGCTCGTACCTTTACTTCAAATGCTTAAGACAACATTCCATCATTTCCAATACCCGAAACTTTGCGACACAGTGTCATAAAGTTCAGATACAGATAGTCATGGCGTATTTATTAAATGGCTCCACTGTTCCATACGTCCTACAGGATTTCCAATATGAAATTGTCAAGGTACAAAAATACAGCCCGTTTTTTATGCTCGGACGCCCTTATATGGAATTGGGCGGAAAGCCAATGTTTTAGCAATCAATTTTGTTTCCAGCCGTCTGCGCAATGATTCATCCACACAGTAATGCACCTGGCCAAGCTCGTCATACATTTTCCTAGTGGATAATTTCACTATGTAGCTCTCATAATGCTTCAATACAGCCTGGATTGCCTGTGCATCCCCTTCTGATGCCGCCTTAATAATATGAAAAGGCAGCAAATGTTTTTCTTACTTACACTTATTTCTCTGCTCCATCCATATTTTCCTCCATAAGTTTTTTCAGTAATTCTAAAGAGCGCATCCTATGCTCCCGTATGGTGCTATGCACCAGCTTCATTTCCCTTGCGATTTCCGCATCCGTCATTTCCAGAAAATAAGACAGCAGGACTACATTCCGCTTTTTCTCCGTCAAAGCCTGCAGTGCCTCTACAAGCAATGTGACCTTTACCTCAATGTCATACCCAAGGACTTGGAAGTGCGAACTGTCCAGATTGTATTCATCCATCACAAAAATGCTGTCTAATTCCTTTTCTGTCATTTCAGAAAAATTCACTTCATGGTTCCTCCGGTATTCCATATACCGGTAATAATTTGCCGCCTCGCCGTCCAATGCTAACTGGCACAGACGGTCAAACTGATGCATGACCGTCAATTCATCCTGGGAAGGAGATTGTTCCATTCGGTTTCACCTCCTTCCCATTCCAACTAGTGCCTTGTTAAGTCTAAAACTGTATCAAAATATTTTAAATTTTATCTTGGCATGTTACTCTAAATCGAAAAGGAGTGAGCATTATGCCAAAGAAGAAATATGAGGTTTTATTAACACCAGAA
>CAJUBQ010000126.1 GCA_910584595.1 uncultured Eubacterium sp. | reverse complement strand
GTTTTCCCATAAAACAGGAGGTTTTTTTGCGAAAAATTTTTAATCGTCAGAGCTGGAAGATGTCCGTGAGGAACAGGTTTCCTTGTCTGATATTGAAAAAACGGTCATAAATGCGGTCCGCAGAAACGATCAGGCACAGCTGAAAGAGGCAATGGTAAAATTTGTATATCTGCTTCCGGAACAAAAAACCGGAGACAGTCAGAAAAAATATATTCACAGGCTGGCAGTTATGGTAGAATTTATGTTGCAGGATTCTTATGGGCTGACAAAGGAATTAGAACATAATTTTCAGAATTTGTATACAAATCTGAGTCAGATCAGTATGATGAAAGCAATTGATATTTGCTATAAGCTGTTTGGGCAGGCAGTTGAGGAACGGATGCGGAATGCGAAAAGCAGAGATATTGCTTTTTTCAGCGAATATATGTCGAAAGCGCTTGCTTATATTGACGAGCATATTCATGACGAAACGTTGTCTTTAACAGCTGTTGCGGCAGAAGTATATTTGAATCCGGTTTATTTTGGCAGAGTATTTAAAAATACACAAAATATCTCATTTAAACAATATCTTTTGGAAATGAGGATGGAACTTGCAAAAAAGCTGATTGTGGAAGGAAAGGACAGTATTTCTACCATATGTGAAAAAGTGGGCATTCCAAATCGTTCCTATTTTTCACAGGTATTTAAGCAGTATACAGGAATGCTGCCAAGCGAGTATAAAAAGGAACACGAACAATGAAAAAAATCCACGGGATACAGAGCATTTTTTTAAAATATGTACTGACGCTTCTGGCAATCGCAATGGTTTTGTCAGGAATTGGCATCGGAACGCTGCTTGGAAAAAATGTGAATCAGGCGACAGTCAGTCAGTACACGTATGTAAACGACCGTATCGCTGTATTGCTGCAAAATGAATATGCCAGAACGGATGCGGTAATGAAGCGATGTCTGGAAAGTCAGGAGATCCAGGACAGTCTGCGCAGCAGGCAGCCGGACAGCATTGAAAAAGAAAAGCTGGAGCTGATGTTGTCGTATGCAGATCTGAAATATCTGGAGACTTATGTATATGTCGATAATAAGCAGAATTTATATTTGCAGGCTTATCGGGATACCAGCTATGAAAAGCTCTGTGCAAGCGGTTTAAAACAGGCGTTGGGAGACGGATATTCGAAAACCTGCTGGATTTGGACCAAAGATAAGGTGTTTGGAAAAGAAGGAAATTATCTTTTTATCGGGCGTTTTATGAGAAATATGGAATTTCACCATGAACCGGGAATGCTGTTTTTTCAGATCAATGAAGATATTTTTCAAAATATTTTAAAAGATGCCGCTCAGGAAGACGGCATTTGTATGATATTGGATACAGACGGGAAGCTTTGTTATCGCACACACAAAGAAAGCTATGAGTTTTCTGAGAAACAGCAGCAGAGACTGCGCAGCAAGATTGCAAAATATAAGAACGCGGGAATACTGCAGGGCAGATTTGACGTAAAGGGACTGGGAACCATTCTTTTTCAGACGGTCTCAGACAGTGGTTTTACGGCAGTAACACTCATACCGGATTCGATCTTTCATGCCGTAGCGGTGCGTAATCTGATCATTTTGCTTGGCGTGTATGCGGTCATTGCTGTAGTGGCAGTTATTTGCAGCGTGTATTTTTCCAGAAGATTTACAAGGCCGGTCACACAGATCAGCAATGCAATGAAAGAATTTGAAGGCGGTGATTTTTCCAGCCATTTGCAGCTGCATACAAATACGGAGCTGGATACGATCGGCAATGCGTTTAACAATATGGTGAAAAATATTGAGCAGCTTGTGCAGGAAGTAAAGGAAAATGAACGTGCGCTGCGCAAAAGCGAGCTGAGCTCATTGATGTATCAGATCAATCCGCATTTTTTGTATAATACGCTGGATACGATCTATATGCTTGCCCGTATGAACGGGGAAGAAATAACGATGAAAATGATACAGGCGCTTTCGAAGTTTATGAAGGTCAGCCTGAGTAAAGGAAGCGATGTGATTCCGGTTGCCGACGAACTTGAACATGTAAAAAGTTATATGGAAATTCAAAAAATCCGAAATAACGATTTGTTTCAATATGAGATTTCCTGTGAGGAGCATTTAAAGCAGGTTCCGGTGTTAAAGCTGATTTTGCAGCCATTGGTGGAAAACGCGATCAAACATGGATTTGCAAAAATATATGAGAATGGAAGGATATGGATTCGAGTATGGCAGGATCAGGAAGAGCTTGTGTTTCAGATTGAAAATAACGGGGAGCAGATGCGGTCGGAAGTTATTGAATTGATACAGATGATGGGAGAGGAAGAACTATCAGCGGTCCGCTGCGCATTTCCGGGACAGGAAAGCGGATATGGAATCGGAAATGTCATCAGCCGTCTGCGCCTGAAATATGAGGACAGGATTGCTTTTTCTTATGCATCCGATGCAGAAAGCACTTGCTGTACGATAAGGATGCCGATGCAGGAAATAAAAGAACCGGACAGCTGACCAAAAGAAAGTGACGGAAAAGAAAAAGTAACGGAACAGGAAACAGACAGAAGAAAATAAGAAATGGAACAGGTTGCAGGATGAACAGATATAATCATAAAAGACTTGTATTTTTATGCGGGATAATCATTATCTGCCTGTTTGCGGGATGCGGACAGAAAGATCAAAAGGTTCCGTCCGAGCCGAAGGATGGCCCGGTGAAGATTCCTATGATATTTTTAATCGATGCCGCAACAGGAAAAAGAGAAAATGAAGAGCTTGTACATGCGTTTAATGAAGCTTACGAGGGAGTCTATGAGGCAGAGGTGGAATGGATGGCCATTACCTCGGGGGAATATCGTTCGAATCTGAAACGGTGGAATGTGGCGGATGAGCTGCCGGCTGTGATTACGGATGTTTGCTTTTCTCCAGCCTTTTATGAACTGATGCTTGCAGATAAACGTCTCGTAGATATGTCTTCTTTGATAGAACAGGATCCGGAATGGAAGGCTGCGTTTGAAGAGGATATACTGGATACCTGCAGGGAGGAGGATGGGGCTTTATATGTCTGTCCGTCAGCTTCGAACTGTTTTTCTTATTCCGGTATTTTTTATCATAAAAAAATGTTTCAAAAGGCGGGAATTGAACAGTTTCCCGAAAACTGGGATGATTTTTTCGCATGCTGCGCGAAGCTGGAACAGGAAGGCATTATTCCGGTCGGACTGCATACTGCCGGGACTGCATGGGCGCCAATGCTGTTTGCCACGGCTTATCTGGGCACGAGCAGTCAGGGACAGGCGTTTATGCACCAACGTCTGCCGCGCAGTTATAACGGCAAAGCCGGTCAGGATTTGGTCTATATGCTGCAAAAAATACATGACTATACGAGTTTAGACGGTGTGTATCAGGATTTTGACGTACCCTATCATCAGTTTGTAAGGGAAGAGACGGCGATGCTGCCAAATGGATTTTGGATGCTGCTGCAATTTACTGACGAGCGTGCAGAAAGCATCGGATTTGCGCCGTTTCCGGAAAATGTTATGATTGCGTCTGCGCAGTCTTCCGGTTGGGGCATTGTTTCCAGTTATCCGAAAGAAGTGCAAAAAGGAGCCGCCGCATTTTTAAAGTTCAGGACATTGCAGACCAGTAAACAGGCAAAGGAATTTTTAAATGAGAAACGAGAGGATATCACATCGTTAGAAGGAGACTATATTCGTGCTGTAAATAAGGATTTGACAGTTATACCGAATTATCAGTTTCAGTGGAATCCGATTTTGCAGGAACAGGTTCTTATGGAAGAGCTGCCGAAACTGCTCTATCATACGATAGACGCGCAGCAGTTTCTTGAGGCAATGAACGAAAGCGTGCGCAGGTATGAGGAAGAATAAAATTTACAATCGCAGGTTAGACAGGCAGGAGTTTAAGAGAGAGGAAAAAGTATGAGATTTATTTATGGCGGCCAAAACTGGGTGTCACGGGAAAGAGGACAGGAAAATTGTTATCTGATTACGAACGGATTAGGTGGATTTTCCAGTGCATCGATGATCGGCTCTAATACAAGAAACGACCACGCATTGCTGATGGCGTGTGTGCATGCGCCAAATCACAGATACAATCTGGTGCACAGGCTGCAAGAACAGGTGATATGGGAGTGCGACGGACCCAAAGGCATTCCAAGGTCTGTGTATTTATCCGGTCAGGAATATGTGGATGCAAAGCGTAATGAAGATGGATATGTATATTTGTCTTCCTTTTGTTTTGAAGATTATCCAACATGGGTGTACGATGTACACGGCGTGGAGATTACAAAAGAAATTGCAATGAAGCAGGGGACAAATCTTGCGGCTGTAAAATACTGCATCGATAATCAAAGTGCAAACGAGATATCGTTGCAGATTACCCCGCAGCTGCAGTTTACGCCTAAAGGCGTCAATCCGGACAGCAGCCAGAAATTTACGATAGAAGAAGGACGTATTTTATCAAATGGGCTGACGGTCTTTTTTCAGACAAACGGAGAAGTATGTTGTTTTCCGCAGACCTATACAGAAGGCTTGTATTATGCTTACGATGCCTGTGACGGACGGATGTGCGAAGGAAGTACACATGCAAATCATCGAATTACGAAACGTGTGCCGGAGCATACGTGCGACACGCTGGAAATAATATATGATATGGAAGAAATCCATACGACGGCCGATCAGGCGCTCCAGGAAGCAATCGCTTACCGAAAAGAGCTGGTCCATGTCTCAGGCATGGAGCAGGAAGCGGCAAAGATGCTTGTAAAAAGCGCGAACCAGTTCGTTGCAAAACGGGAATCTACAGGCGGTAAAACATTACTTGCGGGATTTCCGTTTTTTGAAGACTGGGGGAGAGATACGATGATCGCAATTGCAGGATGCTGTATGACAACAAAGCAATTTGAGACGGCAAAGAGCATTCTGCATACATTTGCATCTTACTGCAAAGACGGACTCATGCCAAATTTATTTCCTGAAGGCCATAACGAGCCGCAGTATAATACGGCAGACGCGGCGCTTTTATATATTTATGCGGTGTATTTATATGTGAAAGAGACGAATGACCTTCCATTTTTACAGGAAATCTTTCCGGTAATGGAACAAATCATATGCTGTTATAAAAAGGGAACTCATTATGGAATCCATATGGATACGGATGGCTTGCTGTCAGCAGGAGAAAAACTGGATCAGGTAACATGGATGGATGTCCGCATTGGAAAAATCCTGCCGACGCCGCGTCATGGCAAGCCGGTAGAGATCAATTCATACTGGTACAATGCATTATGTATTATGGATGAGTTTGCCGGGGCGCTGCAAAAACCGGATCGGAAGAAAGCTGTTTCTGATTATGCTAAGATGGCAAGGCAAACGAAACAAAGCTTTCGGGAGAAGTTTTGGAGCGCTGAACTTAACTGTCTGAAAGATGTGATTTCCGGGACAGCTGCGGATGAGCAGATTCGGTGCAATCAGATCTGGGCGGTCAGCCTGCCGTTTACGATGCTGGATCAAGAGCAGGAACGCCAGATTGTGGATACTGTATTTGAAAAACTATATACACCTTATGGACTGCGCACACTCGATCCGGCAGACGCGCAGTTTCATGGGAAGTATGGCGGCAGCCAGATGGAGCGGGATCTGGCATATCATCAGGGGACGGTGTGGGTGTTTCCTTTAGGAGCCTATTATCTGGCTTATTTAAAAACCAGAAATTATGAAAAAAAAGCGGTTCAGAAGGTAGTAAGGCAGCTGAAAGTTTTGGAAAGCGCACTTGGAGAAGGATGTATCGGGCAGCTGCCGGAGATCTACGATGGCAGCCGCCCGTCTTTTTCCAGAGGATGCTTTGCGCAGGCGTGGAGTGTGGGAGAAATATTGCGGGTGTATGGCAGTATTCAAAATGCCGCTTTAACGGACAGGCATATCATAGTTTAGTTTTTTGTATATCTGTCTGATCGTATCGCTGTCAATATGAAAATACTGGCTTTCCAGACCTATTTGAGCGCAGCTGTCTCCTGAAAGATAACCCTGATACAAAAAGTTGTCGTCTTTATAAAACTGAAGTTGTATATTATATCCACAGCTTCCTTCGTCTGATACATATGCAGACGAAAGGAGGCTGTTTATGATATCTTTTGTTTCATCTTTGGAAAAAATAACCGTTTCATTACTGGCCTGGTACCCTTCAACAATCTGAGCGGTTATTGAATTTATTTGATTTAGTTCTGCCAAATCAAATTCCTTCCATCCGGATTGTTTATGAATAAACTGATGAGCTTCTTTCGAAACTAACATTTCACTATAAAGAAAATCTCCACCGCTTATATTTACCAGAACGGATTGATTATCAGCGGCAGAATATAATGTCAGGAAACAGTCTTTTCCCTGATAATTATAATTTACACTTATTCCTGCACCATCCAGACGCTCCAATGGAGTTTCGTTTTTCCTTTTTTCGGACTTTTGCAAATATTTGAATATCTGAATAAAATTCTCGTTGATATTTTCCATTTGTACAGGTATTTTTTTATAGCCCGGCAAAAAGGAAAATGCTTCGTTGATATTCCCTTCTGCCAGAAAGAGATTTCCATCCTTTTCAATCATTATGTTTGCTGTATTTGTATCAGAAGTATCTTTTTTGGATAGATTTTCTTTTACAATCTTGTCTTTTGAACTATTTTTTGGGGAAGTATTGTCTTTGGAAATAATTTTATCGGAAGTATTTTTGGGAGAGATGTTTCTTTCTGTTTTATTGTTCTGTTCAGATTGTGCGGGGGCAAAAGATTTGTCTGTCACTATATTACTGTCTGGCTTTTTTATTTTTCCTGAGATCAGAAAAAACAGACATCCAAAAAACAGTACGATGCATATTCCTGATAAAAATTTTTTTTTCATAGTTACCTGTCACCTCAAAGTGTATAATATATCGTAATGTCTGACTTTTCCCTTAGGAACTGTTCAGAAATAACGTTTGAACAGTTCCTAAGGTATAGTAAATGATCGGTGAATCATTCACTATACCTGCAAATTTCTAATATAACGCTCTATTTGAGCAAGTGTGTTTTAGATATCTGCATTTCTTACAAGCGTAACATCTAAATCCAGAAGACTTACATATATTTCTGCTCCATTTGTATACTTTAATGCATAGGAAAGTTCATAATCGTTTGCGTCATTCTGTGCATAAATTAACCGACTTTCTGTGATAGGGCCAGGATTTGCTTCTTTTGCAGAAAAATATTCTTCTGCTGCCGTGACCGCATCTGTATATTCAAGCGCCTGGCTTCTGCCATAGGTGGATGCAGAATCTGGTTTTACGTCTTTCCAAGTGTCAATAATATCATAAACACCGTTTTCATCGACACCCACTGAAATCATATTACCTTCTATCGGTATTCCATATAAGTTATTCGTATAGATTAATCGTTTAGCGATGAGTTCTTCTTCTCCGTCCGTACCATCCGGTTTGATTTCTGCGCACATTACGAAAGATTCTTCTGCAATGGCATGTTCGGTTACATCGTTTAATGCAAATTGATTTTCTAAAAGTTCTCTGGCAGTATTGTCTGCCAGGTCAGGATTGTTTAATTCATGATTTTCTGGTTCCCTGAATGTAATTCTTTGTGTTCCGTCTGCTGATTGGCGAATGGAATCTGGCATAAGATCGGATACTTTATCGGATCTGACTTTTTGAGAATGACTTGTCTCTGAAAGTTTTACAGGAATTTCATCATAAGGTTCATTTGCAAGAGCATTTACCGGCGCCGCAGAATTTGATAATCCCCAATAACGATAAATCGGTGTTGAGGATGTTGGTGTAGGATATGTACTATTTCTTTCATTTTTGTATCCAGGCATTCTATAATATTCATTTTTTGTGTCCTGATAGTTGAGTGTAATCCAAGAACCGCTTTTACCAACGTACGCATTTGCGGCTTCCCACGAATAGCGTACAGAGTTTCCGTCTTTGACTGCTTCAAAGTATTTATTTATACAAGTCACATCTTGAGAGGATGGAGCTTGTTCATGATAGCCTGCAATCACTCTCACATTTGAATTACGCATTTTACTTGCAAAGGACTGTCTGTTTGTGTTGCCATCTAATTGGTAGCAAGCTCCGAAAATTGCAATTTTAAGCGGTGAAGACTGCGTTGGATTAAAATAATTTAATGTGTTAAACGAAGGACCGTTTATTACATTTAAACTTGGTGTTCCAGAACCATGGCTGCTCCAATAGATGACATCATTTCCGCTTCGGCTGGCAGAGTTAAGATTGCTTCCGGTTGCCGGTGAGCTTGAAGATGTATAATTTCCTCTAAATCCTTTATAAGTTACTGTATAGTTGTTTGCTTTTAATTCCCGTTCAAATGCTTCCACATCACCGGAATTTGGAGTATCTCCCTGAAATACCGTAGCAGTTGCGGCATTTGCAAAAGCCGTCATATTCATAGTCAGACATGCTGTTAACAGGCATACAGATATACTTTTTAATCTTTTTTTCATTGTACAGTTCTCCTTGTTTATACGATTCTAATTTTTTAAGTGTGTTATGTTCACATACTTAGAAGATTTCTGATATGTGAATCTTTGGAACACTTGATATTTTGATTTCGTTTAAAACCTCCTTTATAAAAAAATTTGCGTTCTTTTCCATAATTCTGAGGAATACAGGGATTATGTTTCATAAAACATCACTTAAAACTACGACATTGATTATATTGGTTTATGATACAAAAAACAATGTGCTTGGCAGAATAAGATGTTATTTTGCAGAAAATGAACAGATAGAGTATCAGCGTCAAAAAGTTCCTTTCTTATAAATTGTAAGTTTATTGACTTTTCCTGTTGTTTTTGCTATCTTGAAATAAATTACAGACAAGCAAAGCAGGAGGGCAATATTATGATTGAAAAATACAGCTTTGGACAGCCAATTGACACGGGCGCTGTCGTTCTTACAATTTCACAGAGTGCACAGCCGTTTCACTTGATGCAGCTGACAAAATCGGATAAAGGGATTGCATTATCCTGCCAGATGAACGCGGAAGATGTCGTTTATGGTTTAGGGGAACAGGTACGAGGAATCAATAAGCGTGGATTTACATATATCAGTCATGCGACTGACGATCCGTTTCATCTGGAAAATAAGCATTCTTTGTATGGAGCGCATAACTTCCTGATTTTAAGCAGAAAAAACGGAGGTTCATTTGGCATATTTGTAGATGATCCCGCGCGAGTGGTCTTTGATGTCGGAGAAACGGACATGGACAGGCTTAGTATTACAGCCGGATGTGATTGTGCCATCTATACGATAGAAGGGGGCAGTTTAAAAGAAATCGTAAAGCAGTTTCGAGAGCTTGTCGGAACAAGTTACATTGCGCCAAAATGGGCGTTTGGTTATCAGCAGTCCCGTTGGGGATATGCCTGTGCAGAAGATATTCGTGAAGTTGTAAAAGGATATCATGACAAAGGCATTCCATTAGATGCAGTATATATGGATATTGATTATATGGAAAATTTTAAGGATTTTACGGTCGATGCGGAAAAATTCCCGGATTTTGAACAATTTGTACAGGAGATGAGAGCGCAGGGCATCCATCTTGTTCCAATTATTGATGCCGGAGTAAAGATCGAAGAAGGCTATTCGATTTATGAGGAAGGCGTACAAAATCATTATTTTTGCAAGGATGAGGATGGAGAGGATTTTACGGGAGCAGTATGGCCGGGAAAATCCCATTTTCCGGATTTTTTAAATGCAAAAGCAAGAGCATGGTTTGGAGGAAAATATAAACTGCTCATGGATCAGGGAATTGACGGATTTTGGAATGATATGAACGAGCCTGCTATCTTTTATTCAGAAAAAAATCTGAAACAGGTGATGGAAGAAGTGGCGGCGATGAAAGATGAAAATCTGGATCTGCATTTGTTTTATCATATGAAAGGGCTTGTGGACGGACTTTCGAATAATGAAGATGATTATAGAAGAATCTGGCATAATATGGACGGTGTGAAAGTCTGTCACGATCAGGTACATAACCTTTACGGGTACAATATGACGAAGGCAGCGGCAGAAGCGTTTGACCAGATTGCGCCAGAGAAGCGTACGCTGCTGTTTTCCCGTTCTTCCTATATTGGGATGCATCGGTATGGGGGAATCTGGACAGGAGATAATGCATCATGGTGGAGTCATTTATTGCTGAGCATTCAGCAAATGCCGTCATTGAATATGTGCGGGATTTTATATACCGGTTCCGATATTGGAGGATTTGGAGCAGACGCGACAGAGGATCTTTTGATGCGCTGGCTGGAGTTTGGCATTTTTACGCCGCTGATGCGTAACCATGCGGCAGCCGGAACAAGAGAGCAGGAAGCTTACCGTTTTGCACAGACGAAAGATTTTCGTAATATTATCCGTATGCGTTATAGTCTGCTGCCATATATCTACAGTGAATTTATGAAATGTGCGTTAAAGAACGAAATGTATTTCAGGCCATTGGCGTTTGACTATCCGCAGGATGCCCATGCGCCGCAGGTAGAAGATCAGCTGATGGTCGGAGACAGTATGATGATTGCTCCGGTATACAGGCAAAATGCTACGGGACGCTACGTTTATCTGCCGCAGGAGATGCTGATGGTACGGATGCGTTCACCAGAGGACAGGAGTTTTCAAAGAATGGAACAAGGGCATCATTATGTAGATGTTGCATTAAATGAAGTCATTATTTTTATAAAAAAGGGCCATATGATACCGCTTGCGGCAGTGGATGAAAATGTGAGATCGACTGCGGATTTGGATGACGTACAGTATGAATGGATAGGGTTTGCCGAACCGACGGCGGAGTATGTGCTGTATGAGGATGATGGAATATCAAAACAGTATACCCCGCAGAGTGAATGGAAGAAAGTGGTGCGGACGAAAGAGCAGCTTGCGCTATAAAATCGGTTCGATATAATGAGGTTCATCGGGAGGTAGTTATGAAAAACTCTGAAATGAGAACAGAAATGAATAAAATAGTAACGCTTTATCATGGCTCCAAATCGGGGATTTGCGGTGATATTGCACCTGTAAGTCGGGAACGCTGTGATTTTGGAAAAGGTTTTTATATGGGAACGGATCGTATTCAGCCACTCACTTTAATTTGTAATTATCCCAATCCTGTCATATATACATTGAGCGTTGATCTTTCAGGGCTGGAAATTCCTGATGTAAAAATTGGGCTGCAGTGGGCATTATTAGTTGCATATCATCGTGGTAAGATGGCGTCCGTGAAACATTCTTCCATTTATCAGCATATTGCAAAATTAAGTAAAGATTGTGATATGATAATTGGCTATATTGCAAACGATAGAATGTTTGTCGTTCTGGATCGGTTTTTCAATGGAGAGATTACAGATCTTGCACTTATTAATAGTCTTTCAGCATTGAAATTGGGTAAACAATATGTGGCTTTAACAGAAAAGGCATGTAAAAAAATTAAAATCATAGATGCAAAAAATCTTTCTAAGGATGATCTGGATAAGCTAAAACAAGAAAGTGAAGAAAAACGTTCAAAAGGGATTGCTATGGCAGATGAAATTTGCCGGAGATATCGTCGCGATGGCCGGTTTTTCGATGAAATATTAAAGGCAGGTGAATGGAATGGAAAATCTTACACTTGAAAAACGTCAACTTTGTGACATTCAAGGGCGATTGT
>CAJUBQ010000125.1 GCA_910584595.1 uncultured Eubacterium sp. | reverse complement strand
ACTGTGTTTTACGCTGTTTATCCTCCAATTTTCTTTGAGTTTCGCAATTACCTATTTTATGATTATCTGATTCATCTTCCTTTGATTCCTCCTCTGCCACGACATCTTTGGCAGCCTTTTCTATTGATTTATTCAGCCGCTCCACTGCCGCTTTCATAATCTCAAGGTCTGACTCAGATACCTCTTCGCTTTTTTTTACAATGCTGGCTGCCTTGCCGCTGGCCCATTTAGAAACTGACTCCTGCACTACAGCATAAAACTCATCAAGGCTTTCCTGCATTGCCGACGCTGCGCCGGAACTGTCCATCTCTTCATCATTCAGGATCGAACAGAGCGAAGACTGCAGCGCATAGCAAATATCCCACATTTCATCCGCTATCTTCCGATTGTTGACCTCATTGATCTTCTCGTTGAAGCTTACAGAATCGCCTTTCTGTATTTCATCCACCACACTGTCGATTTCCCCCTGGTCCATGCCGGCTGCTTTGCCGATAAAGCCAAACAGCTTTTTTAAAACATTCCCGGATTCTTTTCTGCGCCTGTCTTCCGGAACCGGAGCATCCGCATCTTTTCGTTTCATCATTCCGATGTGCGCATCCGGATTCGCGCCTTCATCCACAAAATCCACTTTCCGGATCTTGAGGTTTTTTAATTTTGCCGCCACTTCTCTGCCTCCATTCATAATTTATTAAATATGCGTGCCGCCTACGCCTTTTTGAAGGTCTGGTGTGTGGTATTATAAAGTTTTGGCTGCTGAAAAACTCAACACGCCGCTTTAACTACAAGACATTTTCATCTTCAACCTTAACCCTCTCGGCTTCTCCCTCAATGGAAAACATCGGGTAGGTGCCGTCTTTCACTTTTTCCCATACATCTTCATCCAACACTTTAAAACCTATCCACCATCCAATCGGGAGTGTGCCGGCAGGTATGCCGATTGCTTTCATTTTATCTTCTGTAAATACCACGCTTTCCACCAATACAGCCACACCGCCGCGTTCATGCATCTCCCCGCCTTCGCCATACAATCTTACATACTCGTAGGCTGCATCCTCCAGTTCCCCCGGTTCGATCATATCGCCCTGCCAGTCTTCGATCAATTCCCCGTCTACGCGCATAGAAACGCTCGCCCATCCAAAGGCAAGCATTTTTTCATCATCAAACTTTGCAATCTTAAACCGGCCTTTTAAAATGTCATCCGTTTTCTTATTCTGGCTGCAGGCAGGTTTCGCAATCAGGTCTGAGAATTTTTTCATGCCCCCACTTCCTTTCCCACTGGCGGCGATGCCTCTATGTACTCTACCGCACAGGCGCACCTTGGATGAGCCGGCGGCAGCATGTGCTGCCCTGCAAATAATGTCCTGCCTTTCATATCAAAATCCGCATCCAGCTCAATTTCTGTCCCTTCCAGTGAAGCGCAGGTTTTGCATACGGCATCATCCCCAGATGTGTTCCAGCGTTTCCTGACAGTTCCTATAAAATTTTGGGACTGCGCCTGCCTGATCCCTTCATCGGCGCCCCGGTTATATGCAAAAGCGCTTTCTGTCTGGGCGATCGTCAATGCCCTCTGCCGATGTTTCCGCTCCGCATATTTTGCCGTGGCATCCAGCGCTTTCCTGCGGATGCTTTCCGGCTTCATGCGCGGGTGCTCTTTTTTCAAGTTCGCTACAATGCTGTCATAGAGCCTTGCCGCTGCTTTTGCGTCCCCTTCTGTCAGTCCAATGCAGGGACGGATCAGCCTTGACAGTTCATCAACCGTGTGCCCGTCCTTCATCTTTTTTGTCAGCAGCGCCGCTATGGCGTCTTTCTGTTCCTGTGTGCTGTTGGCTATAAATTCTGCGCCGCGCTCACTGATCCAGCCCAATATGCCAGGCGTCTGCGTATTGAACTCAAAAGCAAATCCATCAAGGACTGGCTGCCCCGCTGACCCTGCCATAATTGCATCTGTCCATAGGCTGCTAAGCCTGGTTGCTGCCAGTACAGAATAATCCTGCATCCATAGGCGCACCATTTCCTGGCTTATAGTCCCTTCCATAACCGCCTGTCTCAACTCCTGGTAAGTAATCGCGTTCTGCTGATCTTCCCAAAATCCACAAAGGATTTTAACCGGCTCTCCGGTAACGGCAGCGCTTTTCAGATACGCTTCAAGCCTCCGAAGGATCTCCCGGCTGTTTTCTGTCTTTACCTTCTTTACCTGCTTTGGGACAATCATCCGAAATCCCATACGTTAGCCTCCCTTCCCAGACGCTTTTTAGCCTCTTCCATCTTTTCTTTTGGAATTTCCTCGCCTTCTTCGCTTGGTTCAGCGCCTGCAGCCGTCTCTGGCTCCGGAGGCTGGTTCTGTTCCTGCTGATCCTGTCTTGTGCGGTCAATCTCCCTGGTGTCTGAGGTCCTTTCTGGTAGATGGCCTACTTGCCGGACATAATCTTCCAAGCCGTCATCCGGCACCAAAACACCGATTCCGGTCATGTCCTTAATAAATGATGCGACTTTGGTAATATCCGCATCCTCAATGTCCCCATGCGTCATTTTAGGATATTCCGTAATTCCGGCAAAATGTTTGCCGTTTATGTCAATCAGGGATGGTATGCCCTGGCTGTTGAACGTCTCACAAATAATATCTAAAAATGCGCCTATGGCAACGGCAAACAATTCCGTCTTGTCAGAACTCAACGCCCAACTGCCCGTTTTGTCACGCCCTAAGAAAATAAAATCCGCTAATACCGTCATTGCAATTCTGGTATCATAGCGGTTGATGATCGCATTCGTGTCAAACTGTCTGGCGCCGCCAGAACTGAGCAGTTCCAGCTTATAACCAAATGGAAGGACAACGCCCTCCATTTCATCCCGGCGGATGTTTTGGACCATCCGCTCCAAACCAGCCCGTGTCTCTACAGTATTCGGCATGACGTCATCCCATAAGTCAAGGCCTTCAGGCCCATAAATAACTGGGAGCCCTGCCAGGTCCCTTTCAATGCCAATGCCCTCAATTTCCTGTATCCTTCTTTTAAAATACCAGGACCGGTACGCATTCCTAAGAATGCTCCTGCCTTCTGGATTGTTCTTGCGGCTTTTTGTCCGAAACAGCAGCGCCTTTTCTATAGGGATCGTGAATATTCCAAAATCCGGCGGCGGCATCTGCGTCATTCCCATCAGGTTATCTTCATTGTCATATTCCCACTGGTAAAGCGTTTCCTGTGCCCTGATTGGCAGTTTCTTCCATCCAATCAGGCCATCGTTGAATTTGCTCTTTGTCCGTGGGTCTTTCGTATTCCCCATGCGGCGCTTATACACAATCTCATGAAAACTCCATCCATAAGTGAGGAAAGACAAGATTTCCGATATGGTGTCAATCCATGTATCCTGCATATCGCCCATGCAGCTCTCCACAAATTCCGCAGCCTCTTTGTCCTTTGCCGTATCCCCGCCAGGCTCAACATTCCAATTGCACTGCCTTACCAGCATTTCAATTGCAAAAAGGATAGCGCCCACCACATCGTCATTCTCAGACATTTCCCGATAGGCCTCTATCCCTCTTTTTCCTCGCAGCTCATGCAGAAATTCTTCATAAATGTTACCGCCATACCGCCGCTGCCCTATGCGTCCAATCTCTTTGCTTCCAGCCAGCTTCTCTCACCTCACTTTCCCTGCCGTAAATATTTTTGAATATCGTGGCTTTTTAAAAACCATATCTGTTCTGCAAAAGACATACTGGAAAAAAGTTTCAACAGTTCTGGTTTTTTTCAATCCAAGAGCCAGCGAGTATTTCCTTCTGTATTGTTTTCTGATTCATAAAAATATTCACGCCTGTAATCTGCTCTAACTTTTTTAGGACAGTCATATGTTGCAACTTTTTATTCTGCATAAAATCTTCTTTACACTCGATTGCATACCTACAGTATAAACATTTCACATTAGTCATGGATTCCTCTGACTGCATGAGCCTTGCAAGGCAATGCAAATCCTTTTCTGTAAGTTCTATCTGCTTCCGATCTATTTTTCTCACCTTACCTTCTCCAATAACTTGATTTCCCAAGATTTTTGACAGCAGCATCACTTATTGGACTGTGCGTGTACTTTTGAATTTTTCCGAGATAAACAGATAATGCTGCCGCATCTGCGCGGTCTGGAGAAGGCATTCCCCGCTTTTTCATTTCTTTTTTACTCTCCAACTGCAGCTTTCCATTTGATGCCATAAAATATTTTCTTGTAGAAAGCTGCGCAAATGTCTCACTGTTATCTTCTATTTCTATCTGCTTGTTTTCCAGCAAATCCTTCAAAACAGCCCACATATGAGTGGTGATATCATTGTAATACTCAGCTGCGTCTTTTCCCTCTTTTGTATCAGTCGAAATCTTTTCTGCCGCATTTATTGGCACAATAACAAGCCTGTGCAGCTTCTGTTCACGTTTGACCTCCCTTAACCGGTCGGTCACACCGCCGCCGAGGCCAGTATCATCAATGTTAACATAAATATATCCCTTATAATCCGTATCATTCTCTATTGCAATTCTGTATTGTTTCACGATATTCCCCACTGTCCACATCAGATCCTGCCCTTTGTAATTCTCTACCAGTTTCAGCCTTCCTCTTACGTTCCGATAGATTGCTGTTTCATCATCTCCAAATCTCGCAACATCTACTCCAAATACAATAAAGGGATGCAATCCATCGTCTGAAAGCTCATAAATTTTACTGCCGCATTGCTCAATGATAGACAGTATAATAAACACATCATCGTCCTGCTCTGGAAACTCTCCGTCAACACGGACACGGACAACATTGCTGTCTTTGCCGTATTTTCTGTCCAGAGAAGCAATATTGTCCTTATTCGTCCTTGGGCTGTTTCTGGAAGATACCGTATGGCACTGGCACTGTGCCCTGTCTGCATTGAATGCATCAAAAAAAGTGCCGGAGTTCCTTGTCGGATTCCCGCACATCAGCAGCTTATTGTTTTCACCGGACAATGTGCCGAGCACAGCTTCCATGATCGGATCGGCAACGCCGGACGCTTCATCTATGATGAACAGCATGTTCGACTCGTGGAATCCCTGCATGTTCTCCGGCTTCGTGGCAGTCCTGGCAACCGCAAACCATCGCTTTTCATTTCCTTTCATGTAGAGACAGGTCAGTTTCTTTTCCAAAATGCCGTAAATGCCTGCTATTCCGGCTGTTTCAAGCCCCTTATTCCACGCTATGACACCGCCATTGACACCAATTTATACAGCTTTAAACAACTGCTGCCAGCTGATATTTTTTTGCCGGCAGCAGTGAACTATTATCCAAACAGACTTGTAATTTTTTGTATCTCCTCATTCTTTGTTTTTGGCAGCACATGTGTGTAAATATCCATCGTGGTTTTTATCGTGCTATGCCCCAGAAGCTCCTGGACAACCTTCGGCGGGATTCCATTCTCCAAGGCCTGGTTGCAAATGTATGCCTCATGGTATGGCTTGAAAAATGCTCAAGTACGGCTGCTTCCCTGCATTCCTCCTTTGCCTTCATCCTTTCATCATGGTTGATCAGTTCAATAATGCGGTTAATTGCATTAAATATAACGCCCCTGGACAGCGGCCTGCCTACCGCTGTACAAAACAGCAGATCCTCCAGCCCTTCCACCTGCTGCCACTCCGGCCCAAGCATCATGCGGTACTCCAGCTGCTTTTTCCGGTGTTCTTTCAGTCTCTTAGCCACATCAGGCAGCAGTGGTACGGTGCGGACGCTGCCTTTCGTCTTTGCCGGCCCTTTCCGGTATTCTTTGCCGTCCACTTTGATCAGCGTGCCTTCTATGCTTATTTCCAGATCCTTAAAATTAATATTGTTCCACTGCAGGGCCTGTATTTCCCCGATACGCATTCCTGTTGAAAAGCCAAGGACAAAAATCAGCTCATATTCACTCTCCTTTGCATATTTCAGGAATAATGTCTTCTCCTGTTCTGTCAGAACCCTGCGTTCTTTCTTTGCTTTTCCAGACGGCGTGACCGCATTTTCAACCGGGTTGCGCATAATCATATCATTCCTGTATGCCTGCTTAAACATCTGGCTTAACACATTCCTCACCCTTTTTATAAAGCCCAGGGAATACTCCTGTTTTTTCATTTTGTTCAGCAGCATCTGGATATGTTCCGTTCTTACATCCTGCATCTTCATATGCCCGATTTCCGGCTTTATATGGTGCCTGAACATGCTGTCTACATGGACAATTGTGTTTTCCCTCATGGTGCCGGCTGCGTATTCTTCTTTCCACACCTTAAACCATGAATCCACTGTTACCCTGTCCGGTTTCGCAAATATGCCATGCTCAATCTCATACTGCGCATCCCTCAGCTTCTTTTCCACTTCTTTCTGTGTTTTACATAAATCGTATAACGCTTGCCATTCAGCGTATACCTTGCCTGGTACCGCCCGTCTTTGCGGATGCTGATGCCTTTCGGCAGTTTCTTCCCAGCCATGCTAAATCCCCCTTTCTGCCCGCCAGTGCAGCAGTATACCGCAACTGCTGCACCCGGCTATACTGATCTTTCATTTGCAGGCTGCTGCCGGATCCTCCCACGCCCCCAGAAGCTGCAAAAGCAGTGAAGCGCCCAGCTTCATGCCGTTCTTAAAATAAATATGGTTCGCATCATCTATACAGTCCAGCAACGCCCCAATTTCATTTTCAACAAACGATACCATTTCCGCATCATTTAACGGTTTTTCCGAAGCAGCCAGGACCGCTTTTCTGGCATATGATTCCGCTGCCCTGTTCACTTTCTTCCCGCATTCCACTACAAATAAAGGTTCTGTCGATGCCCCGCTTATCGCATGTTCCGCAACCGCATCCAGGCTTATCATCCACTCTGCATACCTGTTATCCATGTCCAAGCCCCCTCTCTGGCAGACAGCAGCAGTACATCTACGCTGCATTTTTTAATTGTAATCTGTTGTGCTGTACTGCATTTCCGGGTATAATACCAGATGCAGTACAAATTCTAATCATACATTAATTGTATTGCCGTCCCCGGTCAGTTGCAGCTTTCCGGGGACAATCCTCAGATATTTGCGCTGAGCCTTCTTTCCATCCTGGCCGCTATGCCCCATAATCAGGCTATTATGCCAGTTTTATACTTCATGCCTATATTTATAGCCCAGGCCATCAAAACACGAATACGGGGCTTTCTGGATGCTACAGCAGCATTTTTCTTCCTGCCACTTTCAAAACTGCTGCCTACATCTCCATTGATTTATTTTTATCGCACCAATCGTCAAAAAGCGCCCTGTCATAGAGCGCCTTATGCCCTATCCTTTTTTCAATCCCCGCTTTTCTTGCAAACTTTCGGGCCATATTCTGTCCAAAGCTGGCATACACGCAGAACTCTTTCAGGCTCAGCAGCCTTTTTTGATTCAAAGGGCAGCAGTCCGTCTCCATCCCGTCCGGAGACATGAAATCCGTATCTTTCATCTGCTGGTAATATGATGCCGGAATCCTGCCAGCTATATAGCACCCTCCCTTCCGTTTAATCCTTTCGCCCAGGTTCCGGAGCAGCTTTCCCGCCTCCTTTTGATCGATTCCCAAGTCAGCGGCAATGTCCCCTGCTGTCATAAACCATTCACTGCCCATCAGCACCCCGTTCCTTTCAGCCCCTCAGTCAGAAGTTTGGTTGCCATACGGAAACCCATTTTAAACCCACTCTCCTGGCCTGCACCATGCCAATCGGCAGCCAGGTTCATAATTACATTTGCGGTGCTCCCATTCATAAGCGCATCTTCCAGCTTCATTTCACCCTCCGATTCCTCTGCGGTATCATTCCTGCCCATGCTGCCCAGAACAAAACTATATAATTCTGAAATCGGATCTTCGTGCAGACGCTCATACTGTTTCCTTGTACGGATATCTGCCTCCATAATAGATTTTTTCACCGCTTCTGAATGGAACACCGCCATCAGCACACACCCCCTCTCATGCCTTCCATGCAGAGCCTCATAGCCGTCTGAAACCCTCTGCGGAAACCGCTTTCCTCCGCTGCAACGCCATACTCGTTTGTAATGCAGAGAATCTTATCTTTTGTATGAAAAGAATGTTTCCCGCTGTTCAGGAAATCCTCAAGCTCCCCATATTTTTTCTGTTCCTGCACGCTTTCGGACATATCAATATCAAGATAGTAACGAAGTTCTGAAAGCGTGCTGACCAGGTCCTTTTCATACAGGTGACGCATCTTTCCCTTTTCCTCCATATGGATCCTGTTCAGCTCCATATAGCCTTCTCTGCTGGTTTCCCCTATCCCCACGGTTCCGTTTTGTGGTTTCATTTCTGTGCTCTGCAATTTTCTATTCCTCCATCTTCATAATTTTTTGACAAAGGGCAGCAGTCGTGCTATACTGCCTGCATACCCTGATTCACTGAGTTGCTGAGTTGACGGGTTACTATGCCTTTGCCGGACTGGTCCTCTGGCATGGGCATTTTTCATACTGCTGCTGAATCTAATTAGCCAGCTCCATGATCTCCCTGTGGCGTTCCATGAATGCACTGCTGCCTATTCCAAGCCGCCGCGCCTCTGCATCCACCATCGCATTTAATTCTTCCTGAGTCATATAGCCTCCTATACGGCAATGTCCACCAAAGCTCCGAATGTTTCCTTATATCCGTATCCGCCGATTATCCTTACATCTGCCTGTAAGCCTATTCCCTTATCTATCACTTTAGCAAGGCTCTGTGACAGTCCCTTTGGCAGATAGCCGATATGGGCATATCCTACATTGCTGATCCCGACTACTACGGCAACTGCATTCTTATCAAATATGTTCGCCCTGTCCCTCTGCAGATAAACCGTCAGGTCTTCATGCTTTCTGCCAGCTATAAACTGTAATAACTGCTGCCGCTTTTCATAGGTAACACCGGATACTCTGCATTTCATAGAATTCTTAACACGTTTCCACGCTGTCTTGAATGCCTGTGATAAGGAATATCCAAGTTTATGAAGCTGATTTGCCATTGTTGCAACTGCTTTACGAACTGTATTAATATCTTTCATGTGAATCTCTCCTTTCTTTTCAATACTCCAGTCTATCTTCACTTGATCTGTTTTATTTCTAGTGTTAGTATAAAGGATTTCCTTTAAAATGTCAAGGCTTTTCTTTAAGTTTTTTCTTGATATTTTCAATTTTTTTCTTTTCATTATAAAGGTTTACCTTGACATTTCCCTAAAATAGATGTATTCTTTTATCAAGGAGGTGAACATATGGGCAATTCACAAAAAATCAGAATGGCGTTAGCATATAAAGGCATGAGTGAATCTGAACTTGCCAAGGCCTTAGGAAAAACCCCCCAAGCATTCAACCAACGAATGAAAACTGATAGATTTTCAACCGAGGATCTCTCTAAAATTGCCGAGATAATGGGAGCTTCTTACATTTCACAATTTTCTTTTCCTGATGGAACTAAAATATAAAGCAGGAGGCGTTGCCATGAATATATCAAAGCGTTATTGTATCGAGCTGAGCAAAATCAATAACCATTTGGCCGATCTGGAAAGAGGGCATATCTACGAACTTACCAGAACCCCCGGAACACCCTCTTGCGCTACCTTGGCTCAACATCTGAAAGAGGACATTGCCTCTCTGCTTGACCTTATAGAGAATGACAAGCCGGGTGTGGCTGAAAAAGTGGCAGAATCATCCCGAAAGATGTAACTTGCTGACAAGCGAATACAACATGTGCAGCTGCATACAATAACCAAGAAAGGAAGTGTTATCTTATGCCAAAACGTTTGAGCGGTTCTGCCGGTACAGGAAAAAAAATAATGCAGAACCTAAACCAGTTTTCTTTTAATTACCGAAACTCTGAAAATGTAGCCGGAAAAGTCTTTTATACATTTGACTGGTCCTTTGGTAATCAATCCGGAAGTGCTGTCATTGAATTAACTGATTCTGGATATATAGACCAATCATCCACATTAAACTGTAACAAAAATTGCTATGATTTCTCTCGTCCTCTGGGAGCCTATAATGACGATACTCTGTATGATGTATTCGGAATGATGTTGCGTTCTCAGAACATTAACTACAAATAAGCATTATGCAGAGAGGAAGTGAATACTATGCCAGCATTACAACCGCAAGTACAGTTAATCACTTTGGAACAGTACGAAGCTTTTCCAGAAGATAAAAGAGTGGAAGTCTTCGATGGTGTTGTCTACAATATGGCCAGTCCGTCACAAATACATCAGACAATCTCCATGGAGCTATCGAACATCGTTTACAATTACATAAAAAGTAAAAAAGGCTCATGCCAATTATTCAGTGCTCCGTTTGATGTAAAGCTGTCTGATAAGCCTTTTACAATCGTTCAGCCTGACATAATGGTTATCTGTGATAAGGATAAGCTGGATGGAAAGAGGTGCAATGGTGCGCCTGATTTCATCATTGAAATTGTTTCTCCCAGCAATCCGGCAGACGATTATATCCGCAAGCTCTACTACTACAAAAATGCAGGAGTTCGCGAATACTGGATTGTAGACCCTAGAAGAAAGACCGTTACCGTAAACTACTTTGAGAAGAATATGCTTAATATCCAATACTCCTTTGATTCCATTATCAAGGTCAATATCTATGAGGATTTGCTGATTAGCTTCTCAGAAATTGCCGATATGTTAAACATCTAACCTTTGCACTGCTGCCAATGTAGCACTATACTGAATATGCCAATGGTGTAGTTCCATTTGGTTTAGAATTTTACAGACAAAGACTCGTGCTCGTGCATGGGTCTTTTCATTTTCGGATAAAACAAAAGAGCCTCACGCAATCGCAAGACCCTTAACTCTATACCCTCTAATTTGCCCCTGATTCCCATTTTTCCCTCTCAATGATAAAATTATCATCCAAACCATTTTCGAGCCAAATTGGCGGCAATCTGAAAGCCACATCCCCATTCTATTCCCTGCCACAGCATTTCTTGTACTTTAATCCTGATTGGCAAGGGGCATTCCTGTCGGCTTTCTGGTTCATCATCCCCACGATGGCCTCTCTCCGCTCCTTTAGGGGCAGCAGTCCTTTCCTAATTTTTTATTATATATTGCGGAAAATCATACCTCTCACAAATTCTATTATGAAAATTTTTACACCAATAATACTTTTGTAAAACCTTTTTATTTTTTGTACTCTCTAATAATCTAATTATTATTAACCTATGCTGAGCCACAATCCCTTCAGTAAACTCATCAGAACCCAATTTTTCTACATATCTGTAATCTATTGCTAAATAGTTTACAAAACCATTTCCGTCAATATCATCAAGCACCAGTTCATCTGTTACCTTAAATCTTTCTTTAATACCATCAAACACCTCGTATCCCCTAAATATATACATACACTCATCATCTAATATAATCCTTGGAAACAATGCAATATCATTTTCCAACAAGTATGAACTTATTAAGCCACTACCAAATACATAGTTATCTGTAAAACATATATTTCCAATAACTATAGAGCCCCGAATGAATGTCTTATGACAAATTAAAAGCCACTGTTGAATTTGAACTATATACGGAATTAGCGTCCTAATTAAACAGAAATCTTTATCAGTATCCTCAAATAATTCAACTGCTAAAACAAAATTATCCGAAAAAACTCTATATTTTACCTGATGATGTCTTCTAGAAAAATTATCTTCTTCATCAATGCCATATTCATCAAGCTCCCATTCATAATTTAACACGCTTTTCCTCAAAGTTAGGTAGACGATATACTAATTAAATAGATGTTTT
>CAJUBQ010000124.1 GCA_910584595.1 uncultured Eubacterium sp. | reverse complement strand
ATGCCGTGAGCGGGCCGTCCAGTTTTTCCAGCCTGGAAACAAACCTCCCGGTCCTTTCCCGCTTTGTCTGCCGCTCCGTGATGGCCCGGCTGGCTTCCGAGAGCCGCTCCTTTGCCTCGTTAAACCGCTCCGCTTCCAACTCCGATGTGCCGAAAAGCGTGTTTTTTATGGCATCGTAATTCTCCCGCACACCGTCCTTTTCTGAAAAGACAATGTTTGCCGCTTTCAGAAAAAGCTGTTTGATGGCATCATCAAGGTACGGTGTGCCGCAGCTCTCCCCGCCATCATATTTATGGTTGCACTGACAGATGGTCTTTCTGTGCTTGCGTTGGAGTGCAACATCTTGGATTCGTACCAGCCTCGCAGTCCGGGCGTAGTTTATCTGGCCCAAACATGCTTTCACAGAATATCTGAACGATGGGATTCTCTCCGCTGTCAGCAGCCCGCCCTTGCCATCAAACGTCTCATAGAAGTCAATTCATTTTATACATCCCCGTTTTGTATTGGACAATAATTATCATCACACAGATAGTCATTATCTGAACATTCGATAAGTCCCTGTGCAGCTTCATTCGGATTGTTCAAATTCCCAGCATTAATCCGGGTAGATGTTATATATACATTTTTCTTTTTTACAGGGCAATAAACATGCCTCATACTTTCATCTCCATTCTTTCATAAATTTCTTAATATTAACAAGAATTTATCTGGCTGAATCATTTTCACCTCTGGTATAAATTACTTTTATGTTTCTGTTAAAATCTTATTTAGATTAAAAACTCACCATAAAACAGTAATAAGATCAGAAACTCCCATTCCGACATATTTCTATATTGCTGCCCACATATTTCTCATACCTGCACCGCCAGTGACTCTGACAGTTCCTCCACCTGATCCATTGTAAATCCAAAATACCTTGCCACTTCTTCTTTCTGCAGCTTTCCATCCTCCAGCATTTTTAACGCAATCTCCTTTTTTTCCATATCTATCAGTTCTTCCATTCCCTTGCTCATGGCTTCCACCCCTTTCTCATCGTTTTTATAATACCCAACCTGCCTGGCCAGCGGCTGGTAATACATATCCCACGGGCTGCTGCATGAAAAATCATGCATAAGCCGCCCAACCGGGTCATCCCCGCGGTAAGCCCCGTTCACATAAATAATATGCGTGCCGTCCCCGAGCAGTTTTCCGGTTTCTGATACAACCCTCTGCGCATGGTACACAGGCAGGCCGCAGCCCATAACATCTTTTTCCGTAATAAAAATACAGTAGCATTCCGGGAGCCTGTCGTATTCTTCCCCTTTTACAAGGGTATTTGCATCCATCATGCTGGCATTATACCTTGCCCGCTTTACGCCGGCCCCCTTGTCTGCCCGCTGTATTTCTATATCAACCGGTTCTTCTTCTGTTGTTTCTGCATGAATGTCAAGCCTGACGGAATGCCCGCGCAGGTTTTTTATCTCTCTCTGCGTATGAACCTGTGTAACCCTGATGTCTGTCCTTTTTAATATGATGCGCAGGACCAGCTCCGTGCATTCAATATTTTCATCAAACACCCGGCTCATCAGTTCATCGTCAAACAGTGTAAATCCCTCTATTTTCTGCCGTAGTTTTACTGCCCTGCCTTGGTCTGCCAATTTATCCACACCCGCTTTCCTTATGTGTTTCACTATATCCATTTTAACACACTGTCCTGCATGGCTCAATACCTGCCTTCATATACGCAGCCTGTACTGAAAAAGCGGTATGATTTGAAAAAAGGCTTCTGCATCCCAGTCTGAGTAATACCGCTTTCCAGTAAATGCAGGCTCCTCCACGCTTTTATTTCCATCCCGTTCCTGAAAGTAAAACGGATATCTTCCCTGCTGTATACCGTGGCGTAATCCACAAGGCTGTACCAGTCGTCCTCGCGGTATGCCGTGAGCGGGCCGTCCAGTTTTTCCAGCCTGGAAACAAACCTCCCGGTCCTCTCCCGCTTTGCCTGCCGCTCCGTGATGGCCTGGCCGACTTCCGAGAACCGCTCCGCCAGGCCGCTGTATTTCTTCTGGTACTCTGTCTGGTCAAGGGCAGTGCGGGCGTTCTCTGCCACATACTGCTTAATCAATTCTGCCGCCACATTCATCTCATCCTGCAGGCTTTGCCTCTCAGCCTCCAGATCTGCTGTGCCGAAAAGCGTATCCTTTATGGCATCGTAATCCTCCCGCACGTCATCCCTTTCCTCAAAAATGGCACTGGCCGCTTTCAGGAAAGGGGATTTGATGGTTTCCTCATCCAGATGCGGCGTGCCACATTTCTCACCGGCGTCAAACTTGTGGTTGCACTGCCAGATGGTCTTGCGGTACTTGCTGTTGGAGTGCCACACTTTGGAGCCGTACCATCCGCCGCAGTCCCCGCATTTTATCCGGCTGGAGAAAACGCCCGCGCTGCCTACCCGGTTCTTACCGGAATGCCTGGCCGCCATCTGGCGCTGCACCTCTTCAAATACGGACGGGCTGATGATAGCCTGGTGGTTGTTCTCCACATAATACTGCGGCACCTCACCCTCATTCACTTTCTTCTGCTTTGTAAGGAAATCCACCGTATATACTTTCTGCAGGAGCGCATCGCCTTTATATTTTTCATTCGTAAGGATGCTCCTGACTGTGCTGGAAGACCATTCTTTTTTGCCGCCGGGCGACGGGATGCCCTCCGCCGTCAGCAGCCTTGCAACCGCATTAGGCGAGCGCCCCTGTAGGAAAAGGCCGTAAATCCGCCGGACAGTCTCCGCCTGCTCCTCATTGATGACAAGGTTCCCGTCCTCTCCACGGTCATAGCCTAAGAACCTCTTGAACGGCACCGTGACCTTTCCGTCCGCGAACTGCTTCCGCTGGCCCCAGGTGCAGTTTTCCGAAATGCTCCGGCTTTCCTCCTGCGCCAGCGAGGACATGATGGTAAGGAGCAGCTCTCCCTTGCCGTCGAACGTCCAGATATTCTCTTTTTCAAAATAGCACTCTACCCTGTTTTCTTTCAGTTTCCGGATGGTCGTGTGGCTGTCAACTGTGTTCCTCGCAAAACGGGAGACGCTCATGGTGATGATGAGGTCGATGGCCTCGGAAAGCGCGTCCTCCACCATTTTATTGAACCCGTCGCGCTTTTTTGTATTAGATCCTGTAATGCCTTCATCAGATTCTATCAAGCACGTACTAAAAATATTTTGTAAATAAAGTATAAATTTTATCTAAACTTATCATATTTTGTCTAATCTTCTGTATTTCCCACAATTTTGAATGATAAAACAAGTTCCCTTATGAATCACAATGTCTTTAACCTTTTATAAAATCTGCATACAGCAAATAAAACATATCATCTCAGCTTATTTATATCAGTTTTTCCAGCTGTGCTATTAAAACAGGCAGCTCTTCAAAAACAACATTTACAATAATATTCCAATTTGTGCCGTCATAGTCGTGAACCAGGCGATGCCTAAGCCCGGCTATCATCGCCCACTGTATTTCACTGTGGGCTTCCTTATATTTATCAGAAAGGTTATAAACATGTTCTCCAATATTATACAATGGCGTTGTAACCAGCCACTGCATAGGAGCATCTGCCAGCAAATTCTCTTTCTTTATCTGATGCGCCTCAATATATTCATGTAATTTCACTGCATAGCCATAGATCTTTTGAATACGCTGCTGATCTGAATATTTCATGCAACAAACAGCCTCTCTTTCATAATTGTATTATAAAATTCACTGCCTTTATTAATTTCACTGATTTCAAAGACATCCACATTTTTTTTCAATATGCTGCGCAGATCTTCAGCAAAGGCAAAAATCATCGTAAGCTTAAAATTTTCCCCGCCAAATACTAAAAAATCCAGATCGCTGTTCTCATCAGCCTCTCCTCTTGCATAAGATCCAAATAAATATACTTCTTTTACCCCATATTTCTCAGCTACCGGCTTAACCAGTCTTACAATATCTTTTATTGTGAATACACAGCCGCTCATTTTACTATATCCTTTCTTTTCGTCATCATTCAAATCAAATAATTTTATTCTTTTACCATAATCAGCTCTAAAAACTTCTCCAGATATTGTAACGAAAATCAGCATATTCCTTTATTCCGTTTATGCACCTGACAAAAAAGTTTTAATTCCTTTTGTTTTATTCGCCTACGAATATACGTGTATTTAAATAATCAGCTACGCTGTCCCGGGTAAACGTCCCGCCCATTACTAATTCTGGTATCTTCCCATGTGTCATTTTACCGATAGAATTCATCTGCCCTACAATTGTCTTAATCTCATTAGCCGAATATGTAATTGACATACCGCTTAAATTATTCACGGCATCTGTTATAGCATGCGGATCCATACTTATACGGCTCATGCATTTATTTATTCCTATATTATTATTTAACATATTGTTTTTTTCCAGTTCATTTTCCGGATGCCTTGAAAACATTTGCTGTGCAACCGCCTCTACTGCTCCTGCCTGTTCATTATTTATTTGGAGCGTATCAATGATATCTATACATTCTCCAAACATCTTTTCAAACATATCTGCCAGCTCAACAGCCTTATCATAATCTGCCCTGCAGATAATTTTTCCATGTGCCACAGCATTCCTATATTCGTAAAGCTCAGACCATTTTTTTGAAAACTGTCCTTTGCTTTTAACAGATAATTTGTCAGAAAAATACCTGTCCCAGTTATTCTTTGCTTCATATTCATCTGACAATTTATTTAATATTTCTGATGTGAACAAGTCTGATTTTTTTATGCCCGATTTTTCTATACTGACGTTCTCTCCATCTTGCCCTTTTTTCAATTTTTCATCATCCGCAAATTTTTGAAGTTCTTTGAACAATCCTTTCAAATCGGATTTTAATGAATAGGGCGCTGTAAAAAAATGAGCAAGTGTAATAAAATCTGCATAGGTCAGCCAATCAATACCAACTGCATTTTTTTCTTTCTGATTCTTTTCAATTACAAGACCAATATTTTCTCGAAATTTTGCAGGCGCACCTATATCCAGCCACTTACTTCCAACTGTTTTTATCATAAACAAATAAATAATTTTTCTAAGCATATTTTCTACATTAGAAATTATAGGATATAATTTTTTTCCATAATATATTGAAACATCGTTCCATAAAGTATTAATTAAGAATTGGTTTCCACATTTTTCATTTATTTTTTTCATCAATTTGTCAAAATCCTCTAAAACGCCCACATCTTTTTCTTCATCTTCTTTAATCTCAATCACAAAATGAAAGAATAATTCTTTTGACTGTTCAGCTTCCAAGCATTCCAGTCTATAATCTAATTCTTTATTGTCAAACATAAGGATTTCTTCATTCAATGCATTATCAATTTTAAATGTAACCCGCATATTTGATGACAAAAAATTACGAAACATATCTTTGGACATAAGATATTCATCTGCTGGTTTTATAAAAATATATTCCATTCTCATCGCATCAACTCCTTTTAAAACATCTTCTCAAGTGCAAATATAATCTAATATGTTTATTATATTTTTCATTTATTTCGAAGATATTAATCATGCCAGTACTATACCTGACCCGTTTTCCACCCTAGAAATTATCTGTTCCCCATCGTGTACATATTGATCAGCTATTTTCAAATGAACCCCTCAAAAATGCTTATGATTACGTCTATATTTATTCTTCTGGCACAACTCAAAAAGTAATGGTAAGAGACCATAAAATTTTCGAATAACTAAAGAAATTTTTCTGTTACCATTATACAAATTCTGTAGTTTCAAAGTACACAATTTTATTTTTCATCTCTTTTTAAAACAAGCTCATAAAACTCAAATAGGCTGTCATCTGCTTCATAGCCTTTACTCTTATCTTCAAGTACAAGTGCATTCCCCATAATTTCGGATGATGAAACTATTTCTCTTATAAATCCTGTTGCTTCCAATCTTTTATACCAAAACAAAATATTTTTTATATTATATTTTGAATTCATTTTACTAATAAACGCATTCCAAGACTCATCCATTATTTTTCCACCCTTATTTGATGCTTCAAGCAAAAAATCTGTTAAATACTCAATCTCTCTATATGATAAACTGCTCAATATATTTAAATATTCTTCAAATTGACTATTTTCTATATTCTTACCAGCTAAATATCCATTTTTTATAAGATTTCCGAAAAACTTTACCTTATCACCCGTTGCAAGTCTTCTCACTGCTTCTAATGTCCTGTTATAGTTTATAATAAACTCTACATCATTTACCATTTCAGATGTAACTGCATACTTATTCTGCATTATCACATCAATTAATTCATTCTCTTTCTGCCTTTGAAACTCAGACATTTTTAATTCTACTGCCGTATTGAGCAAAGGACCTATATAGGGAATCTTTTTTATTGGAGACAGCAAGGATTCAATTACCGGATTTCTTTTAACATCAATCATATCATTTGTATTCTCCAATTCTAACTTTACCAGTTCTAATTCTTCATTCATCAAAAAACCTCCGTTTATATTTCATATTTACTGATATTCAACTGTTATCATCACTCAGATTCGTTATACTCTTTTAATATCTATAAAAATAACAACTAAATATGACAAGATTTCATATATAATAGAGCCTGTCCATCCAAAAGCAATTCTTGTCTCAATTCGTTCTCAGCCGGCATAAATCCAGTTCTCATACATTTGCTATATCATTTCTAAACAAATATCAGTATTAATATACTATACCTGCATCATTTTCTCAATGACTTTTTAATTTCTGGTTTCATCTTAGAAAGGTCTGGTTTTACTTCACCAGACCTTTCCTACAGTACACTTTTTCTTACATATTATATCACTTTTCTACAATAAACCCTATTTTTCGACCGGTATCGCCTTCATCTGCGTATACAGATACAAACTCCCAGTCCCTGCGCCCGTTGATGTAATTCGTATAATAATCCGCCTGTGCCTCGTAGCTGCTCTGCTGCTCCTCGTGGTCGGTAGAGACGCGGGCGTAGGCCGCAACCCTGCGCTTTTTGCAGCTGCCGATTTCATCCGCCGTGTACCTGCTCCTCGTGGCTGGTATCGTGATCACACTCTTTGCCACTTCTGCGTCCTCTCTTCTTTGAAATGGAACTCCAGGCTTCCGTCCGGGAATGCTGCAATTTCCTCTATCTGCTTCCCAAATTCCGCTTCGCTGAATTCGTCCAGCCCCATCATGTATGCGGATACCTGCCTCAACTGGTAATCGGTGTAGTTTGGGTTATGGCATTCTGCATTCTTCCTTTTCTTGCCGATGCAGTACCAGTACACCCACCTCCCCGCGCCGTTCACCCGGTGGTATGTATTCCCGCAGGCGGCGCACCTTACCTTCCCCTGGAAACAGTCCGTGACCGTTGCGATGTGCCTCGGCGGGTCCAGGTGCAGATTCTTCCAGGTTTTCGTCTCCCCACCGGAAAGCCAGAATTCCAGGCTGCCGCTTTCCATGACTGTGATGCTGCGGACAGCCTTTTCAAATTCCTCCCCGTCAAACTCATCCATCCCAAGCGTCCGCGCCGTTATCCTCTCAAGCTCCTCCTCGCTGAAATTCACGCTTGTGCAGCCCATCCCCGTTTCTTTTTTGGAGCGGCATATCCAGTGTACATAGTTTTTCCAATTACGCTCCCTCGTATAATAAGTTTATAGCCAAATAAAACAGGCTATGGACTTATTCTTTTTTGTGGTATAGATGAAGGATAATTCAGAAGGAAAATCTTCCCCATCCTGTCCTATCTATACTGTCAACAGTTACTTTGCTAATCCTTTCTTAAATGATATAGGTGAAGGCAATCAGGAGGTTTCCCTTCTCACCCTTTCATCACCTGTACAACCCAGTTTCATAATCGTTTATTGGTGTTAGTCAATAACTGCGTTTCATGGTGCTTTGGCTGCATTAGAACAGCATATTTAAAGCATTTGCAAATTGCAGGAGATCATGGCTAACTCAAAATCATATACACAAAACAGGCTAATTCAGCTCATATATACATATATTATTGCAGTCCATATATTCTTTGCAGATTATCTAAATATTCGTAGATATCTTCATCCGGAATCAACTGACTGCTTTCTTTTTAAATATACGTATCATATTTGAGAAGATATTTTAATATCTGCATCTTTCGGATCTGTCTTTCTATATTCTCAATCATCAGCTGTACCGTACTCGCGCTGTTTAAATACTTCAACTTTTTATGTAGAAAATCTAATACATTCCATTAGTTACGCCAATCCGCATCTGATTCCCACTGGCATTCTGTAATCTGCATATCTGAAAATGTTGCCTTGTATGAACCATCTGTCGGGCTGCAGGCATATATTCCATATGTAATTATTTCTGCCCCATCCCACATATGGAATATCCGCATTTGCCTGAAATTTATACCATCCTCACTACATTCAATGCAGTAGTCGCTGTTCCTGCGCGAAAAACGATACCACATACTTTTAATATCAGAGGATATGTCTGTTGTTGCCCAGTCAGAATATCCATGATTCGTGACAACACTTCCTAACCGCTGTATTTTTTCATCTTCATATTCAATAGATGCCTTAAACCAGTTATCACTATTTAAATACATAACCACACCGCACTGGTCAAAACGGCAGGCACTCTCAAATTCTGTTTTAACAATAAAGGAAAAATACTTATCAGTTGTTTCAATCTGAAACACTGGAGCGTTATCATTTTGAAAGCCATAATAAGTGCGCGCCCATAAGTCAGTTCCCCTTTCCGTAATAATCACTACTTTGTCCTCACTAATCTGTACCTGCTTCGGTTGACGTGTCCATTTTGGACTGTTTTTCAAAAAATCCATCTTTCTTTCCTCTCTTTTTATTGTTGTTAGACAACTATTTAATACCTATTTTCTAACTACATATAACACAACTCTCATATCGTTCAGATACGATTCCTGGCTCATATAATGCATCCGGTCCCATCCCTGTCATATCTAACGTCAGTCCATTTATATCCTTCTTTTGTTTGACAGCAAATACGATGTACAAAAATCCGTCTTTGCCTTCTTCTATAAACTTTTTCCCTCTATATTACGAGAATTGTCCTTTTGTTTTTCTACAAAGAAGGATTCCCATGAGCAGCAGCGCCGGAAAAATAATACCTGCCAAAATTCCCATCTTTAGGTTATCCCCCAATGCTCCTGATACCATTCCAACCAATGTAGGGCCTCCTGAACAGCCTATATCTCCGCCTAACGCCAATAACGCGAACATGGCTGTCCCACCTTTGGGCAAAGCTGCTGATGCCTTGCTGAAAGTTCCCGGCCACATGATTCCAACTGACAGCCCACAGACAGCACAGGCAATCAGGCTAAGCAGCGGAATGGGAAAAAGAGAAATTCCCAAATAAGACAAAATACATAGAAAACTACTATAAACCATAAAGCGCTCCAAATGAATGTGATCGCCATACTTACCATAAAACAATCTTGACGTCCCCATTAAAACCGCAAACGCCATCGGTCCCGCCAAATCACCCGCTGCCTTGGAAATCCCAAGTCCTTTTTCTGCAAAAGCAGAAGCCCATTGGCTTACCGCCTGCTCGCTTGCTCCTGCACACACCATCATTATCAGCAAAATCCAAAAAATTTTTATCCGAAACAATTCCTTTAATCCCAGTCCAGACTCACCATCCTCAATCAACGGCGCAATAGGAACATTTGCAAAGACAAAAGCATTTCCAATTGGAATAGCCGCCCAAAGAATCGCTAATATTTTCCAATTGTCTATGCCAGCCACATAAAAAAACAATGTTGAAAAGAGTACGACTCCGGCATGTCCCCAACAATAAAAAGAATGGAGCATACTCATTGCCTTCTCTTTATTGTCCGAAGGGCACGCCTCAACAACCGGACTGACTAGAACTTCCAAAAGTCCACCGCCAATTGCATAAATCATTACAGCAATCAAAATACCGATAAAGGGTACTGGTAAAATCTCCGGCAAGACCGTAAGAAGAATTAAACCTGCTGCTGATAGAACATGAGCTATAATCATTGATGCACGATACCCTATTTTATCTATAAATCCGACTGAAAGAAGATCAACCAACAGTTGTATTCCAAAATTAAAAGTCACCAGCAACGTAATCTGAGAAAGCGGAATATGATAGCTTTTCTGAAAAAACAAAAAAAGCAGTGGTGTAAAATTGTTGACTACAGCCTGTACGATATATCCCACAAAACAGGCTGTGATTGTTTTATCAAATCGATTTTCCATTTTGTTCCCTCCTCGTATAATAAGTTTATAGCCAATCAAAACAGGCCATAGACTTATTCTTTTTTCTGATATAGATGAAGAATGATTCAGAAGGAGAATCTCCCCCATCCTGTTCCATCTATACTGTCAACAGTTACTTTGATAATCCTTTCTTATTGATATAGGCGAAGGTAATCAGGAGGTTCCCCTCCCGCCCTAACGAATGAGATTATATCGCATTATTTATGTCTAGTCATTGCACAAAATCACATACTTATGGTACAATATAACATATTCTATTTTCTTTTTATGAGGGGATCTGCTATGGACATTTTTAAGATAACTACAGATGAAACACTGCGGGAAACCATCCGGCATGGCAACAATGATTACCCTTTTGCATACTATCCCGAAAATATTTGGCAATTTGACTTCCACCGCATTGACTGGCACTGGCATCATGAACTGGAGTTTCTGTATGTTGCTGAAGGCACTGCACTCTGCCTTGTGGGAACGAGCAAAATAGAACTGCATAAAGGTTATGGCATATTTATCAACAGCGGTATACTGCATCGTTTTGAAGCACAATGCAGTACATTCACCCCAAATATTGTTTTTTCACCAACTCTGTTAGCGCCCGCAAAAAGTCTGATTTACGAAAAATATATCCTCCCTGTTATAAATTCGTCTGTTCCATATCAGATTTTTAATCCATACACAACATGGGAAAACAATGCGCTGCAACTTTTATCACACATTTTTACCCTTCAGGAAACAAAGCAGGATAATGAATTATGCACAATACAACTTCTATTTCAGCTTTGGGACATATTGTTAAAAAATATAGACTTTGATTCCGGTTCTAGCGGTATTCATCGTTTAAATCACAAGCAGGCAAGGTTGCAAACTATGATGCAGTACATTCATGACCACTACATGGAAGAAATTACTCTTGAGATGATTGCAGCATCCGCATCTATCAGCAAAAGCGGGGCTTTAAACATTTTTCAGTCAGGTATCCATATTTCTCCAGTATCGTACCTCATCCAATACAGACTGGCGCAGGCTGCCGAACAGCTCTATGCCACTCAAAAATCTGTTTCTTCCATTGCAGAAGAAACGGGATTTTCAAGTTCCGGCTATTTTTGCCGAAAGTTTAGACAGCATTATCATATGAGTCCAAATGAATACAGGCAGAAGAAAACGGAATGGTTTTCCTAATTTCCCAATATTTTCGCAATCTTATGCTTTGTTTTGTAACTCCCGCAAATGCCTAAGCTGTGCTTCACTCAATGTTCTTAGTTTTCCTATCTTTACAAGATTCTTTGGCAGTACATATGTCTTGTTAATTTCCGTCTGCGATTTTAACCGATCATATCTTGATAATTTCATTCCATACCCCTTTCTCCGATTCCAAATTTATCTGACAGCGCCCTGTCGGCGCCGAGCTTATCTGCCCCAAATTGAGCATTTTTATAAATCTGCTGTTCTCCCCTAGAGCGTGTTTGAAAAATAAATATTGCACAAAACATATGTTTTTCTTTCCCTT
>CAJUBQ010000123.1 GCA_910584595.1 uncultured Eubacterium sp. | reverse complement strand
TATATATGAAAGTAATTTTATAGGGATCTTTGTTTCCATCTTCATCATAGCCACCAACTATGACTTTTTCGATTATACTCTCGAATATTCCTCTATCAAATTCCTCCAAAACACCGTTTTTCGATAATGCCTTTTTAAAGTCTGCAATTCGCCGTTTTAGAGAAACTTCATCTTCCATCTGCTGTTCTAACATTGATAAATTAGCTTTTATATCAGACAGTTTTCTCTCATAACCTACATCCGTTTCTTCGTAGATGTCCTTTGCAACAACTCCTTCAAGATAATTTTCCAATAACTTTTTTCTCTTTGCTTGAAGATTATCTGCACTTTTTTGTAATTTCAAAACCTTATCTTTCGCAGAATCTTCACTCAAAGTCTTTTCCACTCTGGAAATAAATTCATCTAAAACATCCTTGTTATCTGCACATAGCATTTTATAAGATTCAATAAAGGCTTCCTCTATCACCTGTTCTGGTATGCCTTTACTATCTGGACAAAATCTTTTCCCGTCCTTTGTAGACTTCACACATTGCCAGATCGTTTTTTTATATTTAGAACTACTATGCCACCTTCGCCTTGATAGATTCGCTCCACAGAATCCACATTCTAGCAAACAACTAAACGCATATTGTCTACTATATTTCTCTCGTTTCCCCGGAGTAACTGATTTTCTTCCCCCGTTCCTCCGTTCTCTAATCTCTTGTGCCCTATCAAAAGTTTCTGCTGAAATAATGGGTTCGTGGTGGTCTTTAACGTAAAACCTATCTTCCTCCCCTAGATTTTCCAACCTTCTTTTGGAAATTGGATCAACTGTAAATGTCTTTCCAAGTAATATATCTCCTTTATATTTCTCATTATTGATAATCCCCATCACACTAGAAGAAGTCCACGCATTTCCTCTTATTGTTGTTGTTCCCTGTTCATTCAATTCTCTGGCAATCATCGAACTTCCAGCACCAGCAACATACCTATCAAATATATATCTTACAATTTCTGCTCCTTCTTCGTTTATAGATAATGACTTTGTTGTTACATCATAATCATATCCAAGGCAACCTTGAAAGCCAACCAGCTCGCCACGTTTCATTTTCATTTTCAAACCCTTTTTCACATATGCTGAGGTATTCTCTACCTCCTGCTGTGCAACAGAGCTTAAAATTGTCATTAGAAATTCTCCGTCTTTAAGAGTATTTATCTTTTCAACCTCAAAATAAACTGCAATCTTCCGTTCTTTTAACATCCTAACATACTTTAGAGTATCCAATGTGTTTCTCGCAAAACGGGGCAAGCTCTTAGCGATAACCATATCAATCTTGCCATCCATACAGTCCTGTATCAGACGTTGAAAATCCTCTCTTTTATCAACTTTTGTTCCTGTGATAGCTTTATCTGCATATACACCCGCAAATACCCATTGTGCATTATTTTGTATCAGTTCAGTATAATACTTAACCATTGAGTTATAGCTTTTGATCTGATCTTCATCATCCGTACTGACACGACAATACGCAGCAACCCTCAAGCGGTCTACTTTCCGGACTTTGGAAGATTCGTCAAATGGATTGTTTGCCTTAATAACCTCTACTTCCATATCTTCCTCCTTTTTGTGTTCCTATCGTAGTGTTCGCTTTCATTATAGTGCAACACAGTTAATAAGTCAAGCGGTAATGTTCGATACAATCCCATAGTCCCGCATTAACTTTTTTTGAATTTGCTCATATTCTAATTGATTTATCAATTTCAGGTTTAAAAGCTGTTTCAACATAGATAACTGCATACTGTATCTTAATAATCTTTTCCCATCTATAAGTAATCACCCTTTCTTTTTAAATATCCTCACAGGTGGCAGGCGGGAACCCTGCCCACATTGGACTTGCACCATCATTTTCTCTATGTGACTGGCTTTCACCAGAAGTATCATTATCACGAAACTGCTTCTTCGCCAATAGAACACCCCATTCTACTCCAACACTGATATTATTCGCTCATGCCTTTGCTTCAACATCATAAAATGTTTCTTCGCTTTTCATTCTAATCCAGAACAGACAGTCATAGCGTATCTGTTGTATAGCTCCACAGTTTCTCACGTCCTGTGAGGTTATTGCATATTCAGTTTTCAATGTACAATGCTGTAAATCCGTCAGCTATGGAAAAGGGCAGCTAACCGCCCCTTATACCGCTTCAAACGCCAGAATCTTTGTAATCAGCTTTGTTTCAAGCCTCCGGCGCAGTGTTTCATCAACACAAAAATGGAGCCTCCCACTCTCGTCATACATCTTCCGGGTGGACAGGGTAATTATGTATCCCTCATAGTGCTTTAGGACTTTGTTTATTGCCAGCACATCGCCTTCTGATGCTGCCTTTATGATATGGAATGGCAGCAAATTCTTTTCTTCTCTGCTCTTACATCTTTTTTTCATCTGCTTTTTCCTCCATAATCTTCCTTAAAATTTCCAATGAGCGTGTCCGGTGTTCATGGACTGTGCTGCGGACAAGATTCATCTCCCTTGCTATATCTGCATCGCTCATTTCCAGAAAATACGAAAGCAGTATCACATTCCGCTTCCGTTCCGAAAGTGCCTGCAACGCTTCCGCAATCAGGGTGTCTTTTACTTCGATGTCATATCCATGCACTGTAAAATGACTGTTTTCCACTCCATACTCGTCCATAACAAACAACTGGTTCAGCTCCTTTTCAGACAGTTCAGAAAACATGGCTTCATGTTCCCTGCGGTAATCCATGTGCCGGTAATAATTGATTGCTTCGCCTTTCAGCGACATCTGGCACAGGCGGTCAAAGCGATGCCTGATTGTCAGTTCATCATGGTAAGAAGGCTTCTCCATACGGGTTCACCTCCTCCCCCGCTGTGACGTGACAAAGGCATACGCCTTTTCCCTTTCCGTTGTATCTGCCAAATAGCGGTAGGCTGATGTTCGGGTGGGTGTAAAAAATTTTTGAATAATTTTTTGTATATAAAAAACGCCCGGACAGGCAAAATGCCCGCTGGACGTTATTCATATCTGCTATTCTGTTATCTCCACACGCTACGGGTGTGTATAGTTCACTTGTCAGGGTAGATTCTGCTTTACTGCCAGTAAAACACTTTATAAAAGAGCCTTCCCACGCCGATAGCCGGACAGGTTCACTAAGTCAAAAAAATATCCCTCAGACCGTTCAGAACACATAAATTCCCCTAAACGTACCCAAAGGATAAAAGCCACGCAAAAAACCTCTGGATACTGCGTTTTTTTATATGCAATATCCAAAGTCTTTTTATTCTTATGTGTGCATTATGCCCCTCTGATAAAGTGATTTATTAGTGCATTTTCAAAGTAAAATGTGCAATATACACTATACATGGAGGTGCATATATGGCAAGAAAAAAGAAAATTGACAAGGAAATGGGATTCCGTCTGAAGAAGGCTAGAACCGACCAGAAGCTGACCTATGAAGAACTGGCTGAAAAATCCGGCGTTTCCTCCCGCTATATCAAGGAAATCGAAAATCATGGAAATGTGCCAAGCATTGAAAAGCTAGGGCAGCTCATACAAGCCTTACATATTTCCGCCGATCCGTTTTTCTATCCAGATGCCCCGGCAGACAATCTTGACTACAAGCGTCTGCTGGTCTATCTGTCACAATGTACGGAAGAACAGATTACAACGATACTCGCTATTGTGGAAGCCTATCTTCGGACATACAAACATCCCAAAGAATAGAATATCCCCAATATCTGAATTTTTTCATGAATATTTCTGGATTTTTCTGAACCATGCAAAAAAGGTGGCTCGCCTTCTGTCCTGCCAGCCACCTCTTTGTCTATCTGCTGAATTTTTTAAGAAGCTCCTTTATCCGCATACGCTTTTTTATAATGCCCATTCCATCAAGAACCTGTATGCTGTCCACAAACCCCTGATAATACGCCCGCTGTTCCTCCTTGTAATGGGCATGATCCACCGTATCCATGTAGTCCTCCAAAAACTCCCTGTCCTCCTTTGGGAGCTTGGAAAGATATGCTTCAAATACCTTCTGCTTCTTTTTTAGTTCCCGGCTTGCTGCTTTCGCATCCTCTGTCTGGACGGAATACTCCCTGTCCTCTGATTCGCTACGCAGTTCCTCAAAGACATCTGCCAATGTTTCAAAAACTTCATTCATGTTTGTTTCCACCTTTCTCTGCTAAAAAATAATATTGTATTTTACAGTCCATATTGTCAATCTCCAATTTTCCAATAGCAAGATAATTTCCCGTCACTTCATCTTTAGAAGTATATTATCAACAATATTTCGTAAAATCAATGATATAAGACTTCATCTTTAGAAAGTTGGTGGTAGGATATTAAAATCTATTGGAATAAAGAAAGCAACTCCAAAAACCTGATCGGTCAAAGGGTTATGGAACTACGAACGGAGCGAAAACTATCGCAGAAAGCCCTTGCAGAACAGCTCCAGCTTGCCGGATATGAATTTAGCGACCTGACTGTTTTACGGATTGAAAAGGGGACAAGGTTCGTTCCTGATTATGAAGTGGTAGCTCTGGCAGAGTTCTTCCATGTATCCTGTGAATACCTCTTAGGCGTACAGAACAAAAAATAAGCAGCAATCTGTTGTCACATCACAGACTGCTGCTTAAATTTTTGTTGAAACGATAACCAATACCCCATACAGTCTGTATGTAAAGCGGCTTACCCGGATTATCCTCTATCTTCTCCCTTATATGGTGGATATGGCTCATAACAATGTTGTAATCGCCAGAATACGGTTCCTGCCAGACAATATCATATATCTGCTCTTTGCTAAATACCACTCCTGCATTTTCAGCAAGTAATATTAATATTTCAAATTCTATATTAGTTAGCTGGATTTCCATATTGTTCCTAATTACCAATCGACGAGGTATATCTATATCTAATCCTGTAAACTTTAGATAATGTTTTCCGTCAGTTTTAGACATATTAAGATTCTTAACTTCCTTATCAATGGCGGATAATACAGAATTTATTGCTTCATCTTCCGTATCTTCAAAAGTCAAAATCACTATTTTCCCAATATCCCCACCTCCTCGCCTTATTTCACACCTAAACTATAAATCTCTACTGTTCAAACCAATCTTTGGTTTTGTTGGCAATCTTAACAAGAAACAGCATTACAGGTACTTCCGTTAATACCCCAACCGTTGTTGCCAGTGCTGCCGAGGAAGTTGTACCAAACAAAGCAATTGCAACCGCAACTGCAAGTTCAAAAAAATTTGATGCACCAATCATTCCCGCTGGTGCTGCAATTTTATATGGCAACTTCAAGATATGACAAACAACATATGCGATTGCAAAAATCAAGAAAGTCTGCAAAATAAGTGGTATTGCAATCAGAATTATATGCAGTGGATTATCTAAAATTATATTACCCTGAAATGAGAAAATCATTACAAGCGTAAGTAAAAGTCCAATATTAGTCACATTGTCAAATTTATGAATAAAAACATTTTCAAAGTAATCTTCCCCTCTTTTTTTGATAACTATTGTTCGAGTCATCATACCACCCACAAGTGGTATCACAACAAACAGCACTACTGACAATATAAGTGTATCCCAAGGTACGGAAACTTTTGAAACTCCAAGCAAAACCTTAACAATTGGTACAAATGCCACAAGTATAATAAGATCATTAGTGGCTACTTGCACAACTGTATAAGCAGGATCGCCCTTTGTTAAATTGCTCCACACAAATACCATTGCTGTACATGGTGCCGCCCCAAGTAAAACTGCTCCTGCAAGATAATCAATTGCAAGCTCAGGTTCAATAAAGCTCTTGAATATCCCTACAAAAAACAAACTTGCGATTCCATACATAGTAAAAGGCTTAATCAGCCAATTTACCACCCATGTTACAAATAAGCCTTTAGGATTCTTCCCTACATTCTTTATACTCTGAAAATCTATCCGCATCATCATAGGATAAATCATAACCCAAATCAATATTGCCATCGGAATGGATACTTTCGCATATTCAAAACGGTTTAAAAAGGCTGGTATATTGGGTAAGAATTTCCCAATTGCAACACCCAAAAACATACATAATAATACCCAAAATGTAAGATATTTTTGAAATCTATTAATTCCTTGATTTTTAATCTCAATATTATTTTGCATATCACACGCTCCTTATAAGTTTAAATAAATATCCACAATATCTGCTTCAATTGCATTAAGATTTTTATTTTTTTGGTATTTTCTGTAATAACAATTCAGACAAACTGACTTAGGGTTATTACATCCTTGCTCTGCAATAATCAGTTCATAAAGTGTAACGTCATTGTTTTTAACAAGTTTTTGAATAACTACCTGAAATTTTCGTCCTAGCCTGTACTGAATTCTACTTTTAATATGTGTGCAAAATTCGTTTATATCCATACTACCCGTCTTTGATTCAAAATTTGCACTTAACATAAACAATTCTCCTTGGAGCTATATTCTTGTCATACGCCTTAATATATTGTTCAGTAACAGAACCGATTCTGCAACTACCAGAATCGGCTCTTTTCGCTGCAACTATTTCGTCGATAATTCTGGCTCAATGCTATTTCTGTATAACTACTTTAAAAACCAATAGGTTGGCTTCAAAGCAAATTGCCCTATAAATTCTTTTCTAAAAGACTGATAATGGCATCTGTTTTCAAAACCTTTCCTGAAGATACCACCTTTCCCTTCACTACCAATCCGGGTGTACTCATAATTCCATAGGAAGCAATTTTGTCAAAATCAGTAATATGTCCAACTGCAATATCTTTTCCCATCATTGACAATGCTTTCTTCACATTCACTTCCAAAGCCTGACAATTTTTACATCCTGGTCCTAAAATCAGAATATCTGCCTGTTCTGATTCAGACGCAGATGTTTCCTGAAGCGCATCACTATTACAGCAACATCCGTTTTCCTCATCCACAATCTCCATGTTACAGCAGCCACCTGATTTGCTGCCTCCGAACAGACTTGCAAATAAACCTTTTTTCTCACTCATTTTTGTTTTCCTCCTTAAAAACTTAAATAAAACATATATAACGCAATAGCCAGTATTGCTGTTCCCATAACAATTTTTAATACACTGCTAAATCTGCCATATTGGGAGCTTGCAGTGATTTTCCGGACAAATCCAATAGAAGTACCTGCAACAAGTACAAGTACACTATGCCCAATAGAATAAAACAACAAAAGCAAAATCCCCCAAGTTACATTACCACTTCGTGCAACTATCCCAAGAAGAACCACCAACACTGGTGTTGCACAGGGAGAAGAAAAAATTCCTCCTAATATTCCTGCAATCAAAGCGCCTGCATACCCCTTTTTGGTATTTTTAGATGTTAAATAGGTTGAAGGGATAAATTGAAATATCTCCCATGTCTGTAAAGCCATCATTACCATTAAAATACCTAGAGCAAAATACCACCATTTATTAGAACTTCCTAATAGCCTTCCCAATAAAGATGCTGTTGTTCCAAGTATTGTAAAGGTAAATGCCATACCAAGCGAAAAAACAATTGAAAGCCGAAAGGCTCTTTTAGGCTCATTCCCACTTGTACCTCCCACATAGCCTATAACCAGCGGTACACTGGATAAGGCACATGGTGTTATTGAAGTCAATACTCCGGCTGCCAACGCAAGCATTGGTGAAATCCATGAATTATTCGCAATCAAAGCTGACAGTGAATTTAACCATTGATCAATCATTGTTTATTCCCCCATTTCTACCAACGCTTCCCTTAGCTGTTCTTCCGTAATACCACCTTGATGAACAGTAAATGCCAACTCTCCCGTATCACGATAGGTATATTGGAGATACTGTACACTATTATTCTCACTAGGCATATATGGATTTCCCTCTGCATCAATTAAAATTTGTGTGGGAATTACTTCTATCGGAAAGCCTTCCACAAGATTGTTATACTTCCAAACATCTACAAAAAGAATGATTGCTTTTCCTGCAAATTCCTTGTTTAAGGTTTCCAGAATTGGCTCCATTTCTTTACATGGTACACAGGAATCTGCACCAAAATCAATAATGATAGGAATTCCAAATGATTTCAATTCTTCCAAGTCTATCGGCTCTGTAACATCCAATGGAAAATAGCCTGCAATTTCATCAGGTTCAAAAGAACTTATAGGCTGCTTTGACATTTCCATTTCCTTTTCGTATTCTATTTTATTTTTATACAGCCAAACAACACATATTAAAGCTATAACAACAATCACTACTACAAATTTCCATATTTGCTTTTTTATTTCTGCTCTTTGCATTTTTATTTCCTCCAAATGAAATGTGTGAACAGACGTAGATGCCATTCACACATCTACGTCCTATTTCATGCTAAGAGCAACATGATTCACTGTTAATTAATGTCAGCTTTTCTCCGTCTGCATCAACTGTAACTGTTCCTGTCCACTTGCGGGTATCATCATCCATCAGAACAGAAAGACCGTTTATGCTCTCTGCCTTTTCATCAATTCCGATTTCTACTAATTCAAAGTTTAAAGACTTCCCACAGCAGGAACTTGTTGTATGCAAACGGATACCGTTACATTGCTCCTTTTCAAGTGCATCATTGATGATTTTTTTTGCTGCATCTGTAATCTGCATATAATTACCTCCAAATTTATTTGTCAATATGGAATACGGTAGACTCTAGCAGAGCTGCCGCATCAGCTACGCATCCCGGACATTCCCGAAGAATTTTCCCTGTGCCTGATCCTTTCAATTCTTTACAAATAATAGATTGATTTTTCTCCTGAAATCCTTTAATGATTTTTTTGCTAATGCTATAAACTTCTCTCCGGCGATTTGAGGTAAACAGGTTATTTTGACTTGCCTTTAAACTTGCAACAGCAATTGCACCAGATAATGCACCACAAACACCTTCCATACACCCCATACCAAATCCATAGCCTTCCATTAGCTGATACATCAATTCTTCACTAATGCCTATCTCATCACAATAGGCACAAGCCACTGATTGACTGCAATTATAACCGGATCGATGATTTATAACTGCCTTTTCAACATGACTTTTCATACGCAAATATCGCTTTCAGTATTTTTTTCCAGCTCCAATCCCTGTTTTGGTTCTTCTACAACTTCCATATCACAGCAACTGCCTTTTTTCTCCGGCTCCTCTACAATCTCCATGTTGCAACACCCGCCAGATTTGCCACCGCCAAACAGACTTGCAAACAGACCTTTCTTTTCACTCATGTTCTTTACCTCCTAAAGAATAAAATTAAATACATAGCCAGTAATAACCGCTACTGCAAAAATGCAAAGTACAAAAGCAACTACCATCTTCTTTTTAAAAATAGAACTAAGCAAAGATACTTCCGGGATACTTGCTCCTGCCCCACCCAAAATCAATGCAATCATAACTCCCGGTGCAACGCCCTTAGAAATCAGAATACTGGCAATCGGAATCATTGTTTCAGTACGAATATACATCGGGATACCAACAACCGCCGCTACTGGCACTGCCCACAAGTTAGATGCCCCTGCAAAATTTGCCAAAAGATCAGTCGGAACAAATTCATAGATAAATGCCCCGATACCTGCACCAAGAAGTAGAAAAAGTACAACTCCTTTAAACAGACCAAACGCATCTTTTAAGGACAGCTTAAATGCCTGAAGCTGCTTTTGCCAAAAAGTTCCTTTCAATTTTTCCCAGCTCACGCCGTCCTGATGTCCGCCCTTGACCGTTACATTCTTAATCTCTTTTTCAAATCCTGCCGCATCCAAAACAAGTCCCATGACAACAGCAAACAAAAAGGTAAATATTGCATAAACAATGGTTGCCTTTACTCCAAAAAATGCCAACATCAAAGTAATAATAGCCGGATTTAAAATTGGCGATGTCAGCAAGAAAGAAATCGCACCGCAAAATGGCGCACCACTCTTAAACAAGCCTACCAAAACCGGAATTGTAGAACAGGAACAAAACGGAGTTACCGCACCAAGTAACGCTCCAAGCACACTATTTAATCCTTTCTTCGGTGTTGTCAGAATCCGCTTAATTCGTTCCTGAGAAATATAAATCTGTAATAGGGCAACTACAAAACTAATGCCGATAAACAAACCAAACAATTCACCAAACAACATCAAAAATGTTTGACCTGCATGAAGCAATGTTTCTGTTGTAAACATAATTGTTTCCTCCTAATTAAAATATTTAGACTAATTTCACATAACAAAACTTAACCGCAAAATATTAACACACAAAAACTACTCTGACCTGCACCGAAACCGCAATCCACAAAAACACATCAAATTATCCTCCCACTATCCGGCATCATATAAACAAATATTGAAAAGCATTAAACAAATATCCCACAAGGATAATCCCCATTGCACAAATCCCGATAAAAGCCGTAAGCAGCTTAGGTTTTACCGCTTTACGCAGCATAATTAAAGACGGAAGGCTCAAGGTTGTAACAGCCATCATAAAAGACAAGATTGTGCCAAGGCTTGCGCCTTTTGCTAATAAGCTCTCCGCCACAGGTATCGTTCCAAAAATATCAGCATACATCGGTATTCCAACCAGTGTCGCAAGAATAACAGCAAAGGGATTGCCACTGCCTAAGACTTCCTCTATCCAAACCTGCGGAATTACATTATGAATAAATGCGCCTATCCCCACTCCAACAAAAATATATGGCGCTACTTTTTTTATCGTTGCCAATACTTGTTCTTTAGAAAATACAATCCGGTCATGGCGTGTCAATTCTGCTGTTTCTGTTTCTGCATTGACTGCCTTTTTCACAAAATCTTCTACATATCTTTCCATACCTGTCTTTTCTAAAAACGTACCACCAATAACAGCAATTACAAGACCAAGCAAGACATACGCCACTGCTATTTTTGCTCCAAAAATACTCATCAGTAACACCAGTGAACCCAAATCTACCATCGGAGATGAAATTAAAAAGGAAAATGTTACTCCTACTGGCAATCCTGCACTGGTAAAACCCATAAAAATCGGAATAGATGAACAAGAGCAAAATGGTGTAACTGTTCCAAGTAAAGCGGCTATACTATTTGCGCCAATCCCATGAAATCTTCCGAGAATTTTTTTCGTGCGCTCCGGTGGAAAATAACTCTGAATATAAGAAATCATAAAAATCAGCACTGATAGCAACACAAAAATTTTAATCGTATCATAAATAAAAAATTGAATCCCTCCTCCTAAAATGCCATCCAAATCAAGTCCTAACGCAGTCAATCCTTTCCCAATCAGTACATTTAACCATTTCATGCCAAGTATTTGATCCTGAAAAAACATCCAAGCCGAATTTAACATCTCCATAAATTACTCCTTTCAGTGGACATACACTTCGATTTTTTTCGATATGTCACTTTTAATAATAGCCACGCCTGAAAACGTGGCTTTCCATCCCGTCAGCTTCACACACACTTTTCTATATTCTGAGTAGAATTAGTCAGCACTTTCAAAAGTTCTGCTGCTTTCTGACTTCCTTCTCTACTTATAGAATAATGCGTCCATTTTCCTTCTTTCCTGCTGGTAACAACACCGGATTCACATAAAATCTTCATATGATGAGATAATGTTGACTGGCTAATCTGTAAACTTTCTAATAAAACACAGGCACATTTCTCACCACTACGAAGCATTTCTAAAATCTGTAGACGATTTTCATCGCAAAATGCTTTAAAGACTTTAGCGTCTGCACTATGGTTTCTCATCACATCACCTCAAATTCATTTTTTTCGATTTATAAGTAGTATATGCAACAAATCGAAAAATGTCAATATGTTTTTAAAAATTTTTTAAACCCTATAACATACAAAATATCAAGAATAGCAAGCACTGCCCATGTCCGGACACATGGGCGAAATTCCCCATACTTCC
>CAJUBQ010000122.1 GCA_910584595.1 uncultured Eubacterium sp. | reverse complement strand
ACAAGAAACAAGGGCAGCTCCCCACCATCCGGCGTCCGGTAATCCGGAAAAAGCACCACTTTGTCTAAACTGTTGCTTTGTTACTTGTCCACTCCCGTGAATAGTAACAAGTGTTTGTAACAGTGAATCGTAATCCATGGATTTACTTCTTGCACTGGAGATAGAAAAGTAATAAAATGATAGTATAGTTATGGAAACAGTATTTTGGCGAGGATGTAGTTTCAAATTAAAAAAATAAAACAGAAGGAGGAATTTCATGAAAGCACAAAAGGAAGGTGAGATGCATCCGAAGAAAAGAATTACAGATGAAATTTTAAAGCAAATTGGGAAAAGCGTACTTTTGGTATTTATTATCGTGGCAGTCGTAGCAATTGTTATGATGCGATCTGCAGTGGTTTCATCACAAGAACAGGAGCTTACATTGGAATCGGAGGCTGCATTGCATGAACTGACCGGTTTTTTTGGAACATATGCAAAAGTGGCGCAGCAATTGGCGGTCAATCCTGATATTCAGTCGGTATTGTCAGAAACAAAACCGGGACAAAGTGTTTTGGAACATGCGAAAATGGATACGGTTCGAAAATTTCTGCAGAATGTAGTGGAGACGGACGCTGACAATTTCCTGGCGGCCTGGATTGCGGACAAAGATACAAGCGTGGTTACGCAGTCGGATAATTTCACCTCAGATGAAAGCTGGGTTTTTACGGAGCGGGTATGGTATGCGCAGGTAGAAAACGGCAAGACAGCGTTCACAGAACCTTATGTAGATCCGAGTACAGGAAATATGATCGTAAGCGCAGTGGCTCCGGTTTATGATCCGGCAGACAGCAGTCTGATTGGTGTAGCAGGTGTGGATATTTCACTGAATCGAATGACAGAAGTTATGAGCCATTATAAATTCGGGAAAAACGGATATTTAATTTTAGTTACTTCTGAGGGAAAGATTGTTTATCATCCACAGGCTGATAGGATGGAAAAAAACATTTCACAGCTGAATGTTTCGAAAAGCTTAGCAGATGCTTTGCAGGATGGAAAAGAAAAATTTTTGAAATATAAAATAAATGGAGAAACAAAGTATGGTGTTGTGGCATTTAGCGATAGTATCGGTTATACAGTCATAAGCAGTTTACCGTTTTCAGAGTTTTATTCGATGATTTTCATCATGATCGCGGCTTTGATTGCGATTTTCGTACTTGGTATGGCGCTTATCGTGTTAAATATTCGAAGGAGCGCTGCAAATCTGACAAAGCCGATTTTGGAGCTGAATCATACGGCACAGCAGCTTGCAGCCGGTGACTTGGATGTGGAGCTTCATATTACTGCAGAAGACGAAATTGGAGAACTGGGCAGTTCGATCGGAGAGACGGTCACTCGTTTAAAAGAATATATCGTATACATAGACGAGATTGCGCAAGTGCTTGAAAAACTTGCAGATGGAAAGCTGAATATAGAGTTAAAAAATGAATATCATGGCGAGTTTCAAAAGTTAAAAGCAGCGCTTTTAAACATTTCGGATTCTATGAGTAAAGTGATGGAGCATATTTTGGCAAGCGCCGCAGAAGTATCTTCCGGTGCAGCAGAACTTGCAAATGCTTCGCAAACATTGGCGGAGGGAGCCGGTGCGCAGGCTTCTGCAGTGGAAGAACTGGTGGCAAACACCATTTCAGTGGAAGAGCAGGTAAAGCAGAGCCGGGAAGATGCAGAAGTGTCTGCTAAGGCAGCAGCTAACGTAACAACAATGATGGAACAAAATCAGGATAAAATGACGACGATGATGGAAGCTGTCAACAAAATTCATGAGACATCCAGACAAGTTGTTGGAATTATTCAGACGATTGAAGAGATTGCAGATCAGACAAATTTGCTTTCTCTGAATGCGTCTATTGAAGCGGCGCGGGCAGGAGAAGCAGGTAAGGGATTTGCAGTTGTGGCAGATGAGATCGGCAAACTGGCTATGGAAAGCTCCAAAGCAGCTAATATGACAAGGGATTTAATTGGGGTTTCTATGGAAGAGATAGAGAAAGGCAGTTCGATAGCAAGCGGCGTTATGACTTCACTGGAGGAATCTGTACGAGCAGTTGACCATATTAATGAAATGATAAGAAAGACAGCGGATAATGCGGTAACGCAAGCAGAAAATATGGATCAGATCCGCATAGGAATTGAAGAAATTGCCCGTGGTGTACAGGATAATTCTGCCGCTGCGCAGGAGACGTCTGCTACATCCGAACAATTGGCATCGCAAGCAGTGGTGTTAAATGAACTGGTACAAAAATTTGAACTTTAGTTGCGTATGATTCTGCTGCAAATTGCAGATTCATAAAAATTTTAGAAAGAATCAGGCAAATAAAAAAGTAAGAAACATAAAATAATATAGAAAGAAGGAAATTAAAATGAAAAAATTAAAATTATTTTGGGAATCTTTGGATGATCTGACAACCGTATCCAGGCGCGAACTGTTTTTAGGAATCATGTGCTGCGCACTTGGAGGAATTGTACTTGGAGCAATATGCAGCCCAAAGAAAATGACAATCATTGGCTGCAACAATGGGAACGGATGTTTGGATGCGGACGAGGATGAATAACTAAAAGATTAATAGAAACAGACAGGAGAAACTAATAACATGCAGATTAAATTAAAAGATGGCACAGTGAAAGAATACAGTGAAGTAAAAACCGTTTATGAGATTGCCAAGGATATCAGTGATGGGCTTGCAAGAGCAGCCTGTGCCGGTGAAATAAATGGTGCGATCGTAGACTTAAGAACGACTGTAGATGCAGACTGTGAATTGAATATTGTTACAGCAAATGATAAAGAAGGCTTAAAAGTGATTCGCCATACAGCCTCTCATGTAATGGCGCAGGCAGTAAAACGCCTGTTTCCGGATGCAAAAGTGGCTATCGGGCCGGCGATCGAAGAGGGATTTTATTATGATTTTGACAATGCTCCGTTTTCCAGAGAGGATTTGGACAAAATAGAAGCAGAGATGAAAAAAATCATAAAGGAAGGACATGAGATTACACGTTTTACACTTCCAAAAGAAGAAGCGATACAATATATGCGTGACCGTAACGAACCTTATAAAGTTGAGTTGATTGAAGATCTGGAGCAGGGTGCAGAAATTTCTTTTTACGATCAGGGTGGTTTTGTAGATCTGTGTGCAGGGCCGCATTTAATGTCTACAAAAGGGATAAAAGCTTATAAACTGATTTCCTCTTCGATGGCCTACTGGAGAGGCGATGAGCACAAAGCCCAGCTGCAGCGTATTTATGCGACAGCATTCAACAAAAAAGACGATTTGGCTGCTTATCTGGAACATCTGGAAGACATAAAAAAGCGTGACCATAACAAATTGGGACGCGAGATGGAGTTATTTACAACAGTAGATGTGATTGGACAGGGGCTTCCGCTGTTTGCACCAAAAGGAACAAAGATGATTATGAAGCTCCAGCGTTGGATTGAAGATCTGGAAGACAATGAATGGGGGTATGTGCGTACAAGAACGCCGTTTATGGCCAAAAGCGATTTATATAAGATTTCCGGCCATTGGGATCACTATAAAGACGGGATGTTTATTTTGGGAGACGAAGAAACGGATAAAGAAGTGTTTGCTTTGCGTCCGATGACATGTCCGTTCCAGTATTATGTGTATAAAAATACGCAGAAATCTTATCGTGATCTGCCGTATCGTATGGGAGAGACTTCGACTATCTTTCGTGCGGAAGACTCCGGTGAGATGCATGGACTTACACGCGTGCGTCAGTTCACGATTTCCGAAGGTCATCTTGTAATCCGGCCGGATCAGACAGAAGATGAGTTAAAAGGGTGCCTGGAGCTTGCTTATTATACGCTTTCAGTTCTGGGTTTGCAGGAAGATGTAACCTATCGTTTGTCCAAGTGGGATCCAGACAACAAAGAAAAATATCTTGGGGATGCACAATATTGGGAATCCACACAGGATGCGTTACGCAAGATTTTAGTTGAAAAGAACTTGCCGTTTGTAGAAGCAGACGGTGAAGCTGCTTTTTATGGGCCAAAGATTGACATCCAGGCGAAGAACGTATATGGAAAAGAAGATACAATGATTACCATTCAGCTGGATTGTGCCATTGCTGAGAACTTTGACATGTATTATATAGATGAAAAAGGAGACAAGATACGTCCATATATTATCCACAGAACTTCGATAGGATGCTATGAGCGTACATTGGCATGGTTGATTGAAAAATATGCAGGTAAATTCCCTACGTGGCTTTGTCCGGAACAAGTTCGTGTATTGCCGATTTCGGACAAGTTTAATGCATATGCAGATAAGGTATGCGCAGAATTAAAGAAAAATGGCGTCGATGTGACGGTTGACAGCCGTTCGGAAAAAATAGGGTTTAAAATTCGTGCGGCAAGGTTGGATAAACTTCCTTATATGCTTGTGGTAGGAAAACAGGAAGAAGAAGACGGTACGGTGTCTGTGCGCAGCCGGTTTGCAGGCAATGAGGGAGTGAAGTCTCTGGAGCAGTTTGTGGATCAGATTTGTAAAGAAATCCGTACAAAGGAGATCCGTAAGGAATTGCCGGAAGATGAAAAAGCGAAATAAAGTGAAAATGTCGAAAATTTATAAGTTGCAATGATTTCCAGGGCAGGTATGTTTTGGAACCGCTCATAACACATGATTTTCTGCTTATACTATAAGTGCATTTAAATATGGAATAGATTTGTACGTTCCAATAGTAAAAGGAGGAAATTATGCCTAGATTAGACTGTAGCGTAGTAAATTGCAGATACAACCAGGATCACGGATGTATCAGAGACAACATCAGCGTAGGAGGAGCGGGAGCAAGCAGTACGAGTGAGACTTGCTGCGACAGCTTTGAAGAAAAGCGTGGAGATACGTTTACAAACAGTACAAAAGAACCGTCTTTAAAAGTAAACATTCGTTGTGAAGCAAAAAAATGTGTACACAATGATGATTGCAACTGTCGTGCAGATGGCATTGACGTTGGCGGCTCGAATGCCTGCAGATGTGAACAGACTGCCTGTGGTACGTTTTGCAGAAAATAAGAAGTTCTTTTCATAAAAATAGTTTTTTTGAAATTTGCATGTAACGGGTGAGTGTAGTGTCCGGCTGACACTGCACTGGCGTCACCCGTGATTTTTAGCCGATGATTAGAATGGGTATGATGAAAGAAGAAAAATGAGGGGGCATTTTGCTTTGAGAAAAAAATCACATATTGCGTTGGCAAGGTATCTGGTCAGCGAGTCCAGGGATAAAGAACTGAAAAAACATAAATATGCATTTTATTTAGGCAGCATTTTGCCTGATATTAAACCGTCATTTATTTATAAAAGACATGAAATAACAGAAACATTTCCTGATTTGCAAAAACAAATGGAAGTGTTATCTACTCCGGTTGAGGGAGAAAAGGAAAAAAGTAATTCAAAATATTACAGGCATTTGGGAGAAGTGTCGCATTACATTGCCGATTATTTTACTTATCCGCACAACGAAAAATTTACGGGTGGATTCAGAGAACATTGCTCCTATGAGGAAAATCTGAAAAAGCAGCTTCGCCAGCACATTCAAAGCGGCAAAGCCGCCAGCCGTAAGAGAAAATATATAGAGTTTTCTGCACCGGAAGCTTTGTTTGATTTTGTCAAAAAATCACACCAGGATTATCTTTTGGGTCAGAATACGGTAGAAGGAGATATCAGCCATATTATTCCGATGAACAGCCAGGTTTTAAAGAGCATTACACATTTTGGAAAGCGTGCGTAGAGGATTATTTGTCAGGATCAGAATGTCGAATGCTGTAGATATGTCGAACGCTGTCGATGTGAAATAATTGACTTTTTTTGTAAAATAATAGTACAATAGGGGTGCCGCAATAGTAATCAGTCCATATAAATAGGAATGGTGATAAGGATGAATCAAGAAAGTACATTAAGAGAGGAGATCGAGTGTCTCCGAGAGCAACTGAATAATGCAGCATTACGGGATCTGAATTCGGAAGAATGTTTCCGTGTCAGCCTGAAACTGGATGTGGTGCTGGAAAAATACTATAACGCGGGAGGAACGCCGTTATAAGCTGAGAATGGCACTATTTGGCTGGTTTTATGCGGGCGGAAGTACAAAAAGGAGAGAGCGATGTAAATCGTTCTCTCTTTTTTTGTCTCATTTTTTCTGAAAAATTACTTGTCAAATAGGACAAAGAAGGTTATATTAATACTAGACGTGGAGGAAAGTGGTTGAGAGTGGTGTAAAAAGTGGATAATGTGGTGGATAGTTATTCACTGGACTGTTCAACTGTAGAGGGTATGAGAGATGTTCATGGGCGAATACAATCATACAATCGATGCAAAGGGCAGGCTGATCGTCCCTTCGAAGTTTCGGGAGAAACTGGGAGAAGAGTTTGTGGTTACGAAGGGACTGGATGACTGTTTATTTGTATACCCTCTGGATGAATGGGCACACATCGAAGAAGCTTTCCGCAAAGTACCATTAACAAATAAAAAAGCGAGGGACTTTGTACGTTTTTTCTTTGCCGGGGCAGCCAGCTGCGAAGTGGACAAGCAGGGGAGAATCCTCCTGCCGCCGAATCTTCGCTCTTATGCCGGCCTTGAAAAAGAAATTGTATCTGCAGGAGTATTAAACCGCGTGGAAATCTGGGACAAGGAGAAGTGGGAAAAGAGCAATGACATCGGTGATATGGATGACATTGCAGATTACATGGCTGAACTGGGAGTCAGCATTTAATCATCCGCAGGAAAGGGCCAATGGAATTTAATCATACCTCAGTGTTATTGCAGGAGACGATCGAGCAGCTAAAGATCAGGTCTGACGGAATTTACGTAGATGGCACTTTAGGAGGCGGAGGGCATGCGTATGAGGTGTTAAGCCGTTTGTCAGGAAAAGGACGTTTGATTGGAATGGACCAGGATGCGGATGCAATACGGGCAGCATCCAAACGGTTGGAAAAATTTGAAGACCGTGTCAGCATTGTGCGCAGTAATTATGCCGATATGCGCATGCAGCTTCACAATCTTGGGATAGAAAAAGCAGACGGAATTATTCTGGATCTTGGAGTATCCTCATTTCAGCTGGATACCCCGGCGCGAGGCTTTACCTATCGTGAAGAAGACGCACCGTTAGACATGCGTATGGATGACAGGCAGCAGCTAACAGCTAAAGACATTGTAAACAACTACAGTGAAAAAGAGCTCTTTCGGATCATTCGCGATTTTGGAGAGGACAAGTTTGCCAAAAACATAGCAAAACATATCGTAACTACAAGAAGAGAAAAAGAGATTCTTACAACCGGGGAATTGTGTGCGGTAATTCGTGCTGCGATTCCTATGAAGGTGCAAAAGAGCGGCGGCCATCCGGCCAAAAGGACTTTTCAGGCGATTCGTATTGAGTTAAATCGCGAGTTGGAAGTACTAAAGGACAGCTTGGATGACATGATTGATCTGCTCAATGACGGCGGACGCATTTGTGTTATCACCTTCCATTCTTTAGAAGATCGAATTGTAAAAACGATTTTTAAGAAAAATGAACATCCATGTATATGCCCGCCGGATTTTCCGGTATGCGTATGCGGCAGGATATCGAAGGGGACAGTAGTCTGTAAGCCGATTGTACCATCTGAGGAAGAATTGAAAACAAATAAACGTTCAAAGAGCGCCAGGCTCAGAGTTTTTGAACGGAAGGAGCAGTGATGAGCAGACAGAAAGAGCGAAGATCCTATGGGATCTATACTTACGAAGATGGCAATACAGTCCGGAGGCTGGAAACGGTACCAGATTATCACGAGGAACGAGAAAAGAGGAAAGAGGAAAGGAGGGTATCAGAGCAAAAGCGCAGACGCAGGCGCGCGGCGAGAAGAAACCGCGAACGTGCGTTGAAAATGAACGCCGGATATGTGGCTTTTTTATCCGTATGTGTCATGGTAGTTGCATTGACCTCGGTAGCCTATGTGGATTTGCAGTCTGATTTGATTTTCAGACAGAGATCGATAGAGACATTGCAGTCAGAGATATCCACCCTGAAACTCGAAAACGATGCAGCATATAAAAGAATTACTGCTTCCATTGATCTGAAAGCAGTAAAGAAACAGGCAAAAAAGTTAGGCATGAAATATCCTACCGATCAGCAGATCAGGTATTATACGATTGAGAATGCAGATTATATGACGCAGTATTCAGATTAAAAGATTCTAAGGAAGTATTCGAACGTAAATGTTTCATTGTTAAAACTTAAGAATTTTAAGATAAAGGTGGCATATGGCAGCAGGAAACAGATCCGGCAGGAAGAGAAGAAAGAAAAGACCAGGGCGCAAGTGGATCAAGTTAAACCGCAGAAATCATTTGAAAATGTTGGTTGTTTTTTTCGGGATCGTACTTGCGCTGGCAGGACTTATGGGCCGTTTGGTATATATTAAACATACGAGTGGCCAAAAATATCAAAAGATTGTACTTGCGCAGGCAAATTATGACAGTCAGACGATACCGTTTCGCCGAGGTGACATTTTGGACTGCAATGGGATTGCGCTGGCGACAAGTCTGGATGTGTATAATATTATTTTAGACAGTTATGTAATTTCATCAGATGAAAAATATCTGGAACCAACGATACAGGCGTTGATGACCAGTTTTCCGAATGAGCTTTCGGAGACAGAGATCCGTACTTTTATTAAGGAAAACCCGGAAAACCGATATAAAGTGCTTGCAAAAAGAATACCTTTTGAAGAGGTGCAGATATTCCTTGAAAAACAAAAGGAAGGGCAAGCGGACAAATCGCAGGCTAACGAAGAAAATAAAGAAAAAACCAATATAGAAAAAACCAATATAAAAAAAACGAATAAAGAAAAAAATAATAAAGAAAAAGGAACCGATACAAACAAAAAGAATGCCGAAAAAAAAGAGGAAGAAGCATCAAATCCTGCAAACTATATCAAAGGCATCTGGTTTGAAAAAGAGTATCAGCGGAATTATCCATATAAAACGCTTGCCAGTTCTGTCATTGGCTCTACAACATCCGGTAATCTGGGGATGGCAGGATTGGAAAATTTTTATAACAGTACGTTAAACGGTACAAATGGCAGACAATACGGCTATCTGAATTCAGATAACGCCATGGAAAAAACGATTAAAGACGCAGTAAATGGAAATAATATCGTAACAACGATCGATATGAATATACAAACAGTTGTTGAAGCCAAAATCAAGGAGTTTAACAAGGCCTTTCGTGATGAGGCAAGACCGGGAGATGGAGCAGAAAAGATTGGAGTCATTATACAGAATCCGAATACAGGCGGGATATATGCGATGGCAGATGCTCCGGATTATGATTTGTCGAATCCTCGTTCCCTGGAAGGGTATTATACAAAAGAAGAAATTGACAGGATGACCGAAGATGAGAAGGCAGATGCGCTAAATAGAATCTGGCGTAATTTCTGCGTCAGCGATACATTTGAACCCGGTTCTGTGCAGAAGGTGCTCACTGTAGCGTCAGGGCTGGACAGTGGAAAATTAAGCGGCAGAGAAACCTTTGAATGTGATGGTTATGAACAGATCGCAGATAAGAAGATACGTTGTGTGGCCAGATCCGGTCATGGGACAGAGACTGTACAGAAGGCATTGATGGATTCCTGCAACGATGCTTTAATGCAGATGGTCAGAAAAATCGGAAAAGATACATTTGGGCGGTATCAGAGTGATTTTGGCATAGGATTTAAAACGAATATTGATTTGCCGGGTGAAGCAAGGACGGATACGCTTGTGCGTACGGCAGAGCAGATGTCTTCAGTTGATTTAGCAACTTCATCGTTCGGGCAGACGTTTAACTGTACAATGATTCAGATGATTAGCGCGTTCAGTTCGGTAATTAACGGCGGAAATTATTATCGGCCATATATTGTGTCCAAAGTAACAGACGAGAATGGCAGCCTTGTCAAAGAGTTTAAACCGGAGCTGCTCAAACAAACGGTATCGAAAGAAACAAGCCGTCGATTAAAAGAGTATTTATTTGCAACGGTCAGTGAAGGGACTGCGGGAGTTGCAAAAGTACCGGGATATTCGATGGGCGGCAAGACAGGGACAGCAGAAAAGATTCCCAGATCAGAGAACAATTATGTAGTGTCATTTATTGGATATCTGCCACAGGAAAATCCTCAGCTGGTTATTTATGTAGTGATCGATACGCCAAATCAGCCAACGGAGCATAAGGAACAGGCGCACAGTACGTTTGCGCAAAATCTGGCGAGGGAAATTCTGGAAGAGATTCTTCCTTATATGAATATATACAAAGATGAAAAAGTGAAAAAAGATGCTTTGAAGAAAAAGGATACCAATATGTACATGGAAATTGCCGGCTACGAAGCAAAAGCCGCATTAGGTGAGGCTGTAAAATACAATTGATCCGGTAAAAAATACATAACCTCATAATTGCAGAATAAGCTATAATAACTGCTATTATGAGGTTTGCTTTATGAATGGGATGAAAACGCATAACCGAAAAAAAATTGTTACCGTATTTTTTTGTATCTCACTCGTTTTAATTTTTTTGGCAGGCCGCCTGGTATATCTCATGGTGTTTCAGTCAGAATTTTATAGCGCACAGGCGCAGGATTTGCATGAACGGGAGAGAGATATTAAGGCAGCAAGAGGCAAGATTTTGGATATTAATGGAAAAGTGCTTGCTTCCAACCGAAGTGTATGTACCATTTCAGTCATTCACAGCCAGGTCAAAGACGGAGAAAAGATTATTAAAGTATTATCGAAAGAGCTGGAGATGGATGAGGACGCGGTACGAAAACGTGTAGAAAAAGTCAGTTCCATTGAGAGGGTCAAATCCAATGTGCCAAAAGAAATCGGGGATAAAATACGGGATTATAAACTGGCTGGCGTAAAGGTGGATGAGGATTATAAAAGGTATTATTTATACGATAACCTTGCATCCAAAGTGCTTGGTTTTACAGGAGGTGATAATCAGGGAATTATTGGCCTGGAAGTTGTGTACGATAAAAAAATGATGGGTACAAACGGTAAGATTTTGACGCTGACGGACGCCAGAGGCGTAGAACTGGCAGACGCCGGAGAAAGCCGTCAAAATCCGATAGATGGGAACAATTTGCGCATTAGTCTGGATTATAATATTCAGATGTATGCGCAGCAGGCAGCAGAAAAAGCTATGCAGGCAAAAGAAGCTGACAGCGTAAGCATTATTATTATGAAGCCTTCCAACGGGGAAATTATGGCGATGGTAAATTTGCCGGAGTTTAATCTGAACGAACCGTATGAACTGCCGGAGGGGACCACATATTCGAATGCAGAAGAAAAGCAGAACTTATTAAACGGGATGTGGCGTAACGGGTGCATCAATGATACGTATGAACCTGGTTCAACTTTTAAGGTAATCACAGCCTCGGCAGCATTAGAAGCAGGCGTAGTTTCACTTAACGATCATTTTTTCTGTCCGGGCTATAAGATTGTGGAAGACAGACGTATCCGATGTGCAAGAACAAGTGGACATGGTGCGCAAAATTTCGTGCAGGGGCTGGAAAATTCCTGTAATCCGGTATTTATCGAGCTTGGTATGAGGCTTGGCGCCGATCAGTATTACAAATATTTTAAGCAGTTTGGATTATTATCAAAAACAGGTATCGATCTGCCGGGAGAAGCAAAGACGATTATGCATCAAAAAGAGAGTATTGGCCAGGTAGAGCTTGCAACGATTTCGTTTGGTCAGTCTTTTCAGATTACTCCGGTTCAGCTGGCTACAACGATATCTTCTTTGATTAATGGAGGAAAGCGCATTACTCCACATTTTGGCGTACAGATCGAAGACCAGGAAGGAAATCCTGTCGAAGTATTTGATTATAAACCAACTGCGCAGATTTTAAGCGCTGAGACGTCAAAGACAATGCGCTCTCTTTTGGAAAAAGTAGTGTCGGAAGGCGGCGGTAATAAAGCATATATTGAAGGCTATGAGATTGGCGGTAAAACTGCTACTTCCCAGACATTGCCAAGAAGTGCGCACCGTTATATATCTTCGTTTATGTGCTTTGCGCCTGCAAGCGATCCACAGGTATTATGCCTTGTGATTATCAATAATCCGACCGGTATCTATTATGGAGGAACGATCGCCGCGCCGGTGGCAAAGGAAATTTACTTAAATATCTTGCCATATTTAGGCATTGAAAAAGATCCTGCGGTAATAGAGAAGGAAAAAGCAGAAAAAGAAAAGGAAGGGCAGGAATAAGCCGCTGCAGCATAATCGTAACAGTTCCATGGGGAGTTGAACTGTTACGCATAATAGCTTAAGAAATGCAGAAATCTATGCAATCCTCTTGCAACATGTGTAAAACCTGTCTTTGGTAGTCGAATGGTAAAACATAGTGCTAAACTACAGACTAA
>CAJUBQ010000121.1 GCA_910584595.1 uncultured Eubacterium sp. | reverse complement strand
AGAGAATAGGGCAGTCCACCAATGAACGGATTTTATTGCAATAAGAAAATCCGTCTATATCCGGCATCATAATATCCAGTATAATCAAATCGTATCTGTTCAGCTTATCCAGCGGAACCTGTGTGGCAGACGTATAGACAGTAACGAAATGTCCGTCTTTTTGCAGCCCATTTTTCACAAGCTCTAAAATAGATCGCTCATCATCAACCATAAGGATTACTGCCATAGTGTCGCCTCCTTTCGTTGCTCTTTTCGTATTATAGCATAGTCCGCAAGGGCGGAAAAGCGGTCATTTCTGCTTTGCAATATAGTAATACACCTTGATTTTATCCTGTACGGAACATCCTGCAAGAGAAGCGCACAAAGCAAAGGGAAACAGCAACATCATAAATATTCTACATTTACTCATAATTTTTCCGTCCCTCCCAATGAGAAAACCATGTCAAGACAAGCAATAAGCTGCCTGTTGTCAATACAGTAATCGATATCCATTCTGTCCTATGGGTTAAAATCCTGTTGCTCATAATATCTTTTACCCAGTCCATGGACCAGGCAAAAGGAATATACCGCCATATGCCGTTTAATTCAATATTGCTATACAGAATACCCTGCAAGCTTTCAAATACGCCACAAAACAGAGAGATACCCAGACCAAATTTAAAACTAAGGAACAAGTGAAAGATATAAATAATCAAATTGTAAAACGCCATTCCTACGGCTGCCTGCGATAACATTCCAAGCTGTACTGTATCAACTATCCCAAAAAAATAAATTCCAAACATAAAGAATGCAAACAGGCCAAGCAATGCAAATATTCCCATACTATATAAAATAACTAATTTTGCAAGTATAATTCCCGGCCGGTTAGGCGCTGCAAGTAATATCTGAAAGTGGGAGGCCTTTTCTTCCAACAGAATATTTAAACCAACAACAACACTTATCAGTAAAGGGAAAAAAGTTGCCGTAATCTCCAATATAAGTTTGAGTTTTTTATCACCTGCTATATTGCTATACATAGAGTAGTAAGCAACAAATAGCAATGCGCCTATAACTGGCAAACAAAAATGAATTGCCGCAAATGGCGTATGCTTTACTTTCACCAATTCAGAATGAACTGCGCCAATAACGCTCATTTATTTTACCCCCGATCTTGAAAAATCCCTTGCGTTAATAAAAGATAAAACAACAAATAAAATCATAGACAATATGATGGAAATAGGAATATTGACCGAAAAACCACAATTTCCCAGATAAGTCCCATTTAATTGGATCCCCATAAGCGGCTCTGCCAGTTTTGCCGCCCAACAATATGGTACGAACCACCATGCTATTGTATTTTCTAATGCAGTGGCAGTAGATAGAACTATCCCAAGCATTGTATTTAACACAACCGGCACAAATATACCCATTTTGCGTGTGAGATACAGGCACAATGGAATTTGCCAGATAGATACAAGGATAATCCCTATACTGCCTGTTATGCTTCGCCAGACGGAGTATACTGCCGTTGCCGGAGAAATGATATTACTGATAGAGATTAACATTGCTAAAAATAATGCTGCGATAAGCAGCTTTTCCATTAGGATTATACTTTTGGCTACTTCAAATTTTGAAAGACTTATAGGCATAGAAAATACAGAATAATATTTTCCTGTGCTTTCCTCTTTACGGTGTGATAGTAAACAAAAAATCGCGATTGCGCCTGGAAGCAAAAACGAATACCACCAGTAAAGGGTCATGTACTGGAAACCGGTAAATCCCCCCATAAGCCATGCAAGGATAGCCGTAAGTGATGGAATGATAAAAATCAATTTATTTGATATTGTCCTTTTGAATTTTAAATGCTCTGATTTCAAATAGTTCATGCCTTAACCCTCCCTGTGGTTGTTTTTAACAACGTCCATAAAAAGTTGTTCCAAATTCTCGTTTGCGTTCAGTTTCCCCTCATAACCCAGAACACCGCCCGCAATAATACCAATATGGTCAGCTATCTGCTGTACTTCGGATAGAATGTGACTGGACAGAATAACCGAAATGCCTTTTGCCGGAAAAGAACGGATAAGCTCTCTAAGTTCTTCCATCCCAACCGGATCAAGCCCGTTGGCTGGTTCATCAAGTATGAGCAGCTGCGGATTGTTCAGTAATGCAATCGCAATCCCAAGACGCTGTTTCATCCCGAGAGAAAACTGTCCGGCTCTTTTCCTGCCTGTTTCCGTCAGTCGGACGATTTGCAGAGCTTCGCTAATCCGCTTATCTGTCAATCCTAAAATAGTAGTCCTTACTTTCAGATTTTCATAGGCGGTCAGATTTTCATAAAGCGGCGGCATTTCAATCAATGCCCCGATATGGTTTAAGTCGCTGCGTTTCCATGCGTGACCGTTAAATTCAATGATTCCGGAAGTCGGCTTTAAAATGCCTGTAATCATTTTAAGCGTTGTGGATTTTCCGGCTCCGTTCGGCCCCAATAGTCCATAGACGGAATTTCTTTCAATGTTCAGCGATATGTTGTTTACAGCCGTCTGCCCGCTGAAAGATTTGCAGAGGTTTGTTGTTTTCAAAATCATTTCCATATTTGTACGGTCCTTCCTTTGTTTTGATTATGAGAAAAGGATAACTGCTATTTTTGAAGATTTCATAAAGATTTTTCTTTAAAGTTCTTTATCGTGAATGGCAAAATCAGCGCACATTCCGGCAGATACAAAATGGTCTTTTACATACTGCCGCACAAGTTCCATTTGCTGTTCAGTTGATAATTCTTTCGGGATAGTGATTTCAATTTCCTTTGCAAGCTGTGAGTTCTTTGCTTTCTCGATTTTCTCTCAAAGAAAAAGAGTAACCGTTTTTTATGGTTACTCTCAAAATTTGATTGTCTATTTCATTGTTTTCAAATTGAGCAGAAGTCTTAAAAGTATTTGCTTGTGCTTCGCTTGTAAGTTGTTCACAACATTTATCTAAAATGTTTTCAAATGCATTTTTGGTCATAAGTCTACCCTTTTATTACAGATTTTACAGAATTAGCTATATACAACGCAAAAACGGGTGGTACAGCATTTCCTATTTGTCGTTCGATTTCTCTCAATCCGCAAGGGAATATAAAAGTATCGGGGAATGATTGAATACGCGTAGCTTCACGCATTGAAATTCGTCGCGGTAAAGAATAGTGAAATTGAATATTGCCGTGGCATTCAGCGCGAATGGTATAGCCAGGTCTATCAGCAATCAACAACCCAATTTCTGCCTATTTTTTGCGCAGTTTTCAGCATGCCATTTTCTGCCATACGCCGTAAAGTATCACTGCTTTTGTTGTATTTAGCAGCATATTCAGATAATGAAATCAACATTTTTCTCACCTCGTTAGTCTTATTAAAGACATTATACACGATACTGTGTATAAAATTAATACCAAAATTGAAATAATAAATATTTTTCAGACATTTAAAACCGCAAAACGCACCTGTCTAATATAAACACACATAATATCTCAAAATCGGATTTTCCCTCGTTTTCAACTTCAACTATCAGGTTGGAACTTAAGGCTCTGACCTTGTTTTCCTTTTTGGAGTAATAGTCGGGGCGTAAGTATACATTCAAATTTTTATCCGTCCAATATATTTAACAATTCGCCTAATGAGCTTATCTCCTTATTTTGTCCATAATTTTTAATGCTCCCGCTTCTGTTTATCAGGATTGAATACACGCCTGCATTGACCGCACACATGATATCTTTTTCTTCATCACCGACAAAAGCCATTTCTTTAATGTCAATCTGCATTTTATCTGATAAAATCTTTAATCCCTCCCCACAGGGTTTCCGGAAACCGGTATCATTGGAAGTCAACGGATAATCAATATACTTTATAATTTCGCTGATATCCTCCATAGCATATACATTATCCATACCATATGCGACATCAGATAAAGTTCCTAATAATATTCCCTTTTCAGACAGCCTTTTCAGCGTTTCCCCAACTTCCGGATATACATGGGCATCTCTTTTGAAGTAAGAGTAAAAATGGAACTTCACCTTCTCAATATCTTCCGCCGGTATATCCATACCTCTTATAATTTCACCGAAAATCTGGTTAGATGAAATCTCATTCTCTCGTGGATTTATCCTTGCATTATATTTAGTCAACACCTGACTTGCGTATTGATACTGACTATCCAGAAAAGTATATCCACACGCATCAGCGACACTTGCAAATGCAGGTCTATAAAGTTTAGACCAGTTTAAAGGCATTTTATACTCGACCAGTGTCTGTCCAATATCAAACACAATAGCTTTAATCATCATTGAACTCCTCGCTCTGTATCGTTTTCGATTTACTATCCTGCTGTATTCTCTAAATAAACGGAGTGTTATAACTGCTTTAAAAGCTGTTCCATATTTTCCTTATGAGGAATAATAATTTCAATATCCACTTCAGGATGACTATGCACATATGCTGTAAGCATATCCATCAAATTATTTTTAGACTCCATATAATCATCTATAATTATTTCGTTACTAAATCCAAGCCTTTTCAAGATAATTGCTGACACTACACCAGTACGGTCTTTACCTGCAGTGCAAAAATACATTACGTTTGATTCTGCATTCATAATCGTATGGATAATTTTTTCCATTTTTTCATCCATCATCTGTCGATATACTTCATATAAATGTTCAAGTGACTTCGGTGTATCGCCGCCGCCCGTAACCGGAAAATGAAAATAATGAAACTCTTTTTTTCCTTTAAGACAGAATGGTTTCTTAGCAGCTTCTTCATTTGAACGCAAATCTACAATAGTCGTCACATTATTGTCCAACAGCCAGCGAATTTCCTGCCCGGTCAGATTCTCAGGAAAATCACTCCGGATATATTTCATTGTACCCGTAGGTAATATGCGTGTGTTTCTTGTCGATTGCAATAAAGAACTCATATGAATATCCTCCACATCTGACAATTTATCTTTTTCTGAACAATAATTATTTTATCATATAAACCGTTAGATGTCATCCTGTTATGCATGGATCTGTATGGTTTTACATCAATTCCGTACCTGGTTACCCTTATTTAAAATATCGCAGGGATAAAAATCGTTTGATGGCGACTGTAAGGACAACAAATAGCCCGGCGGGCGCTTTGACCCTTAAAAAGAGCAGAGAAATCTATTTTATTTTGATGAATGAAATGTTATCATAAAACCATAGGTAAATATCTGCTAATAGTATCGGCGGTGCAGATGGACAGACTGCCATATATTGAGCTGGAAAACGTAGCCATAAACATTAAAGCATGGGAGATAAACGGAAAATATGTTCAAAAAAATTGATGAATTACTTGAAAAACCGTATTATGTGATTGATTTTCTGCCGCAAAGAGTTCCTAAAAATAACAATGGGCATTTTTTTGATGTTGAATACTACTTGCTGAACAACGAAAAACGTCATGAAATGAAAAATAAGTATGTCAACATGATATTAAAATTGATGTGCTATTATCGTGTTTCTATTTTGTGGAACGGGTGGAATGATAATCCGAAACCGGCAGATATAGAAAATGCCATTAGTGAGATTATGGAAAATCATTCCGGAACACTAAATATTCTGTTTTCAGACGAAGATGTGTTATTAGTTTTTGAATGGGACTGTCTGAATTTCTCTGTTTACAACTTATCAGAAAGCATGAAAGAGATAACAGAAAAAATAGCATTATCAGAAGGCTTTTTTTGCTGGAAAAGAATGGATTAACTCAATGATTGTGCAAATTCTAAACTCCAAACAGGGGCGGCGGGGCAGGCGCTGACTATCCCGCCGCTTCGTTTGTTATCGTTCCATATCCTGCGCCCTGCGTGGCTGTTTCTCTCTGTTCTTGCCGCAAGATACTGTAAACGACCTTTCTGATTTTCTTTGATTCTTTCACTTCTTCTTTGAATGCAAGATACCGCTGATGGAGTGTTTTCCTATCAGCGGTCAGCCTGGCGTACTTTGCTTTCCATGCATATTGTATCTGATGTGGAGCAGATTGCCGTTTTAATAAAAAAGCGGGGAGGCTGTTTGGGTGAAAAAAGTATATGAAGAAATAAGCGCCCGTTATAGTACAGATTCCCGGATGATTGTCAGAAGTATGAAAGACCAGTCTGAAATAATGCTGGCTGCCAATAGATGCCTTTACGCTTTCATGGAAAGTAAGGAACTGTAAAGAAATAATCTGATAAAGTTACGCCGGATTTTTCTTTGCAGTTCCTAAGTCAATATGAGAAAACGATTGGAAAAAGAGAAGGATATAAGATATAAAAAGGAACAGAATAGGAATTATTTCTAAAGAAATCTTTATATTTTTTACGGTTTTCTCTTTATACTTCCTCTTTATACTGAAATCATCAAATGACAGCATAACACGATGAATTTATGATATGAGGAGGACTATTTATGTGGCAGTTTTTAAGAGAATATCTCAGCGCGCCGAATACGATCGGAGCTATTGCTCCCAGCAGCAGGCATCTGGCGGCGTCCATGACGACTTCTATTGATTTCGATAAAGCGCGTTGCATTGTAGAATACGGAGCGGGGACAGGCGTATTTACCAGAGATGTGGCAGCAAGAAAAAGGCCGGACACGACTTATATCGTGATTGAACAAAATGACCGTTTTTACGAAATACTGCGGAAACAGTTCCATGGAATGCCGGGGGTAACGCTGATCCATGGAGATGCCGGAAATGTATGCGGCTTCTTAAGAGAACAGGGGTTTCGGCATGCGGATTATATTATTTCCGGGCTGCCATTTACATCACTTCCGCAGCAGGCGTCCCACAGGATACTGTTACAGACCCAAAAGGCCATCGGAAGGGAAGGCGTATTTATCACATTTCAGTATACACTGCTGCGGAAAACATTTCTTGAAAATTATTTCAATATTCACAAGATTGTAAGGGTTTGGCGCAATCTGCCCCCGGCATATGTGCTGCACATGAAATTGAAGCGCCGCCATGCGAAGCAGAGTTCTTCAGGCGGCGCGGCAGGAAGAAAATATTAGGAGGTGTGGTTATGTGGTGTGTTTATTTTCTTGCCTGTGTGCTGCGCCCTATATGTGTTCCGGCGCCGGAAACGGCAGTGGTGCTGTGGGGAACCAGACAGATCGGCAGCCTGGGGGCCTTTTTCTTTGGGGTTATAGGCTCCGTATCAGGATTGATGATTATGTATTCCTTATCTTCCTTGATCGCGCATCGTATTTCGAAAGGGAAAAAAGAGAGAAGGCAGCTTGCGTGGTTCAGGCAGCTGACAGGACGGTGTGGCATCTGGATTCTTGGCGTACTGCTGATCGTTCCGCTTGTGTCCGATGAAGCGCTTTGCGCAGGCTCTGCTTTTTTGAAAATACCATTGCCTCAGTTTTTGAAAATTGGTATAATTGCTAAAGTCATATCCATCGGTATGATTGCCTTTTCGGGTTTTCTTGGCGACTTGTGCGGTTTGAGGCGATGGCATATGATCGCTGTGGAGCTTCTGTTCATGTTCCTTGCTTCGGCGGTTCTGCAGTATTTTTGCAAAAAGGGAGAAGCGAAGCTATCATGCAGGAATTCATATTGATTGTTGACGATGATAAAGACATCCGCAGGCTTGTGGGCATCTATCTGGGAAATGAGGGCTACCGTTGCCTCGCCTGTGAAAACGCAGCGCAGGCGATGGATATCCTGGAGCATTATCAGGTGGATCTGATCCTGATGGATGTGATGATGCCGGAAATTGACGGTATCAGCGCCTGCCTGCGAATAAGGGAAAAAAGCAAAATGCCGATTATATTTATGTCGGCGAAAACAGAAGATATAGACATCATACAAGGTCTCACGGCGGGAGGAGACGATTACGTGACGAAGCCTTTTAAGCCCATTGAGCTTCTCGCCCGCATCAAAGCCCAGCTCCGCCGCTATAAACAGTACAATGAGACGGAAAAGCCGGCGCACACGCTCCAGACGGAGGATCTTACGATGGACATGGAAAGCCGTCAGGTATGGGTAAGCGGACGGGAAGTGAGGCTGACGCGCAAGGAGTATGACATTCTGGAATATATGCTGCGAAACAAAGGGCAGGTGCTGACCATGGCGCAGATTTATGAAGCGGTATGGCATGAAGAATTTTTCTGTTCAGAAAATGCTGTGATGATGCATATTGCCAATCTCCGCAATAAACTGAACTGGGACAATGTACATGCGGATTTTATCAAAACCTGTTGGGGAAGAGGGTATCAGATATGACGCTGTTTCAGATAATTCCTAACTATATTTTAATCAACGGCATTGCTATCGGAGGAACGGTTTTCGTGATTTTTCTGGTTTACAGAAAACTGTCCTCTTCATTTCGAAAGCGCCTTACGGCATATTTCCTGAAAGCGGCCTGCGTCTCTCTTGTTATCAGCTTAGCGGCGCTGGCGATAGCGCTGACTTTGCTGCAGCTTCTGCTCCATTCCGGGATGTGGGATTTTTTTCATGAGCTGGGCTATGAATACCTCATTGTCGCCGAATATCTCCAGTCTGTGCTGGCAGTGGCGTTTCCTGTGATATGCTTTGTTGTCTCCTTTTCCGTCAGGGTCAACCGCAGGGTCAGGTATGTGGAATATCTGTCTCAGGAAATTCAGAAGATTCGGGAGGAAGGCTTTGGAAGAAGCATGGAACTGCAGGGGGACGATGAAATCACCCAGCTATGCGCTGTCATCAACGAGATGTCCGTCCAGCTTCGGGAAAAGGAGGAAAGGGAAAAAAGGCAGCAACAGAGTAAGAATGAGCTGATTACCAATGTCTCTCATGATCTGCGCAGTCCGCTTACCTCGATCATCGGCTATGTGGAGCTGCTGAAGGAGACGGGGCCCGGAGACAGGCAGCGCTTTGATGAATATATGGAAGTGATAGAACGGCGACTGACGGGGCTTAACGGGCTGATTAACGAACTGTTTGAATATACAAAGCTGAACTCCGCCGACCGGTTTCCTGACATGGAGAATAGGGATGTGCTGGAACTGCTGCGGCATATCCTATATGAATATAAAATTCTTATGGAGGCAGAGGGATTGACGCTTTCATGGCAGATGGGGGCAAAAAGTCATGCTGCCGATATCAATACACAGCAGATGGTGCGGGTGTTTCAGAATCTGCTGGACAATGCCCGCAGATATGCCGATCGTTCCGCTCCGGTAACCGTGACGGCACAGGAGACGGACCGGCTCCATATCTGTATCACGAACCGATTGACGGACGCTCACGGCATTGAGCCGGAGCGGATCTTTGAGCGCTTCTACCGCGGAGACCGGGCCAGAAGCGCTCCCCAAAGCTCCGGGCTGGGGCTTGCCATTGTTAAACGCATCATGGAGATCCACGGGGGCGAGGCTTATGCATCGTTACAAGGACAAGAACTGTCCGTTCATCTGTTTCTCAAATAAGTGTCCGGGTAAGTCATATCGACAGCCCCGTCATCCTATGAAGCGTAGAAAAATCCTGCCATCATGAGGAAAAATAGCATATAGTGAGGTGTTTGGTTATGACAAGGTGGAATCCGTGGCGAGGCTGCCATAAATATAGCGAGGGATGCAGATATTGCTACATACATAAGGGGGATTATAAGCGTAAGATTGATACGAACAATATCGTAAAGACGGATAATTTCTATGCTCCTATTGCTAAAAATAAATCGGGAGCATACAAAATGAAATCAGGGCAGACCGTGTATCTCTGCTTTTCTACGGATTTTCTGATTGAGGATGCCGATCAATGGCGTTGCGAATGTTGGCAGATGATACGAGAGCGTTCTGACCTGCATTTTTTGTTTTTGACAAAGCGGATTGAGCGGTTTATGGATTGTATCCCAGAGGACTGGAACGATGGATATGAGAATGTTACTGTCGGATGTACGGTAGAAAATCAAGACAGGGCTGATTACAGGCTATCCATTTTCAACCAACTGCCTGTTAAGCATAAAAATATTATCTGTCAGCCGTTGATTGAGGCAATAAATCTTTCTGACTATCTGGATAATGTTGAATTGGTTGTAGTTGGCGGCGAATCAGACAGAAACGCCAGACCGCTTGATTATGCGTGGGCGCTTTCCATACGTGAGCAATGTATTGCCCGCAAAGTACATTTTGTGTTTCGTCAGTGTGGCACACATTTTATTAAGGACGGAAAAAGCTACACCCTGTCTACGCGTGATTTATGCAGCCAGGCCAGAAAAGCAAATATCAATGTTTGAAACAGACTGCTTTAATCTCGGCTATGTCCGGCCAGCTCTCATGCTTTGGCATGATAATGCCTGTCACTACATTATAAGGGGAATGAAGAAAAAACAAGATGGAACGTTTGTTTATATTAGACGTGAGTAAAAAAGGATTTACATAGAAAACAAAAGATAATGAGGCTTGTTATTTTGAAAAGTTTGGAAGGTGTTCAAAAGTCTGATAAAAGAAAAGCAGACAGAATTTATCGGGAGGAAAACTGATTTTGCAAAAATGGCAGGGATGAATATGTAAATGTAACGAAAGAGTAAGGATTGCGGTAATGAACGGGCATATGCCAAATGGATTTTATTTTGTCTGAAAAGAATATCTTTCAAAAAAATAGTACAGGTACTATTGACAAATCAGAATGGTACCTGTATTATATGGAATAAATAAAGATACAAGTACCAGTACAAAATGAAAGGAGCATGATATGGATGATATGTATACAGTTGTTTATGAAAAGCTCTCTACGCTGCAATGGCTCATGAAACGCCGACAGATGTTCAGTCAGGCACAGTCAGGACCATTTGCCGATTCGACGCGGGGGCAGGGGAGAATCCTTGCCATGTTGAAAATCCAACCGGAAATTAAGACAAGGGAGCTGGCGTATCTGCTGGGCATACGGCAGCAATCGCTGAACGAGCTGTTAAATAAGCTGGAAAAAAGCGGTTATGTGGAACGCAGACCGTATGAAAAGGACAAACGGGTTATGGTTGTTCATCTGACGGAAAAAGGAAAAAAGATTCCGCAGCCGGAAACAGATTATCAGGAAATTCTCGACTGCCTGTCACTGGAGGAATTGCAGCAGTTTGGGGAATATTTAGACAGGATTATTGCAGCGTTTGGAATACAGGAGGTTGATGACAGAGAGGAGGATAATATAACAGACTGGATGAATAAGGCAAGGGAGCGCATGGGCGGGGAACAGTTTGAACAGCTGATGTCTATGCGGGAGCGGGCGTTTGGCTCTTTTGGGAGAGGGAGAAGTCCGGCAGACATACCGGGAGCGGAACGCTTTTCACCGGATTATGACGGTTTCATTCCGGACAGAGGCGGATTTGGCGCATTTGGCGGCAGGCCGGACAAATAAATAACTTAGAGGCACTATAGAATCTATAGCGATAAGTCCTATGGGAGTAAATCCATAGGGCTTAATTTTTTGTTTGGACGAGGAGGAAAAACAATGAATCCAATTATTGAAGTAGAACATTTTTCAAAGACATACGGAGATTTCAAGGCAGTAGACGATATTTCATTTACGGTAGATGAGGGAAGCATCTTTGCGTTTCTCGGACCCAATGGCGCAGGCAAGAGTACCACAATCAATACCTTATGTACAATCTTGGATAAAACGGAAGGGAGTATCCGAATCAACGGGCATGATGTTTCCCAAGATAAGGGGGCAGTCAGAAAAGATATCGGCATTGTGTTTCAGGATTCCACGCTGGATGTGAAAATGACGGTGGAAGAAAACCTGAAATATCATTGCAGCTTTTATAAGGTTCCGAAAAATGAGGTTACAGGTCGGATTGATTTTGCCCTTGACTTAGTGGAGCTTACAGATTGGAAAAAAGCGGTTGTTGGCAGTCTTTCCGGCGGAATGAAACGACGTGTAGAGATTGCGAGAGGGCTTGTACATTTTCCAAAGGTTTTGTTTTTAGATGAACCGACAACCGGGCTTGATCCGCAGACAAGGGCAAATGTATGGGAGTATATCCAGAAAATGCAAAAGCAGAAAAACATGACGATTTTTTTGACCACGCATTATATGGATGAAGCGGAGGTATGCTCTAAAGTTGTGATTATGGATCATGGGAAGATTGTTGCGCATGACACGCCGGAAAATTTAAAACATCAGTATACCGGAACAGAGGTAGATGCAAGCTGTACGCATACAGAAACCTTGGAAAATATATTGAAGGAGCAAAAGATTCCTTATGAGAAAATGGAAAACAGGGTCGTTTTCCACACAAAGAAAGCATCGGATGCGCTTCATATTTTGTCAGAGTGCAGAAATACGATTTTTGATTTTGAGGCAAAGAATGGAACATTGAACGAGGTTTTTCTCGCAATCACAGGAAAGGAGATCAGGCAGTCATGAATCCGGTTACAGCAATTATACAGAGGAATTTGTTAAATTATACCAGAAACAGGGGGAGGATGAT
>CAJUBQ010000120.1 GCA_910584595.1 uncultured Eubacterium sp. | reverse complement strand
CTTAGGGCTTCTTGCATTCTGGAGCGGACACAGCAGACGGGGCAGATTTTCTCTCCCAGCGTCCGAGTAGCCAGAATGTAACACTTTTTGTAAATTGTTGCATTTCCGCTTAAGTTCGCGCCTATGGGGATGCACACTCGCACGAAAATGTAGATGCCGCAAAGCGGCCGTACTCGGCGCAGATGGCGATAACTAATCTCCATCTATATAAAATAATTTCAGACAGAAATCAAGCTTGAAGAATCAAACTTGAAGAATCAGGCTTTGTACATTGAACTTTGAAATTATAATTTAATTTTCTTAACGGAACTATACGCGCCATAAATTTTATGTCCCACGGAATCTGTCCGATAAGCGCGCACCCTGATGTAACAGGTTTTATTTTTTTTCGGTTTTACAAGTGTTTGCTCTAAAGCAGAAGTCGGTAAGACCAGCTTTTTTCTGGAAGCCTTTGCCGTAAATTGCGGATTTGTAGAACATGTAATCTCATACCCCTGCACAAGATCAACTGCCTGATATTGCACCAGCGCCTGTCCACCATTTTGGCGTTTCAGAGAAAGCTTTGTCACCCGCCCGGGCTTTTGCACTTTATCCCAGTGCGCATACAATGTCATAGAAGCGTTTAGCACAGTATTTTCTTCCACTTTTCTGCCTTTTTCTTTTTGTGTATACCAGCCGGCAAACACATAATCTTTTCGCTTTACATCCGGCAGTATGCCAAGCTTATCATCCATCAAAAGAGTCATTTCATTACGACTTAGATGATTTCCTCCGTTGGAATTAAAATGGACGAGATAATACAATAAATTTAACTCTACGTTACCGGCAGAACCGCCATGCAAAGAACCGCTGCCAGAATTACCGGAATTATCAAAATTACCATTAGAAGAACTGCCTGAGCCGCCATTGGACGAACCACCCGTACTGCCTCCCGGTGAACTGTCTGAACCACCGCCCGACGAATCATCTGTGCCGCCGCCTGAGGAATCACCCGTATTGTTGTCGGATGGCCGAACGGTAACTGTTATCACACATCCCGCAGTAATATTGCTGCCATCCTGGCTGCTGGCGGTAATCCTTGCTTTTCCTTCACGGATTCCTGTAACGAGTCCATTTTGATCTACAACAGCAATGTCCGGATTTTCCGAGTTCCAATACAAAGCAGGATTTTGGGCATCCTTTGGAAAGACCTGTGCGGTTAACTGTAATGCGCTGCCTGCTTCCACAGAACCATCTGCCAGACTTAGCGTAATATTTTCCACCAGCTTCCTGCCTGGCAGAATCTTGTAAGTAACAGCTTGTTTTCCCTTGTAGTCTCCAATACCGCAAATCCATACGGTATACGGATCCGCCTCCTGCCCGCAGTAATCTCCTATCAGTTCATAATCTTTGCCTTCGATCAGCATCTTGCCATGATACGATACGGCAGGTTGTACATACTGTATTTCTCCGTTGTATTCCATATCCGAAGCCTCAGCCTGCGCTAAGGATATCTCCTTTTTATCCGCTCCTTTTACAAATATTTCTACATGACTGTAATCATTTAAGGTCAAATAAGAGATTTCCAGTGTGCCGCTGCTGTCAGCGATTCCCTGTGTGGTATATAAAAGGTTATCCGGGGATAAAAGATCTGATTTTGTTTTATCTTTTACCATATAAAACTCATAAGTTTCATCCGGCGTCAGATGATGAAAAACAGCTGTATCGTTTCCGGCAAAAGACAATTGATATGGCTCTGTAATCCGATCGTTTAGGCTCGATGACCCATCTCCGCGAAGGCCAAATGCATTCGTTCCCCATACATACACCGAACCGTCCCTGGTAACTGCGCCGCTTGTCTCCTGTCCCATGCAGGCCGATTGAATATGAGACAGTGTCGCTACTTTCTCCGGTACAAATCGATCGTTCGTTGTCCCATCTCCCAGTTCTCCATAATCATTGCTGCCCCAGGTATATAAAAAACCATCACTTGTCACTACTCCATTATTCATTCCATCCGGATATAAGGAAACCGCGATACTGTTTGAAATGTCGATTTTTACAGGCCGATTCTGACCTGACGGAGTCCCCATAAAAAAATCTTTTCCCCACATATAAAGCCCATCTTCGGTTATCGCTGCGCTGTGCTCAAACCCGAAATCTATATTTAAAACTTTACCCCCGCCAGGCATATCTACTTTCCCGGGTGCAGCTTCCTGCTGATCGGGTGTATGACGCCCCAGCTGAGCATCTGTATTAGATCCCCACGTATACAATGTGCCATCTTCCGTCACAGCTCCGCTGTGCCTGCTTCCACAGCTAAAATCTGTCACATGCTCCAATGCTGCCACTTTTTCAGGTTTTGGGTTATATTCTTTATCCACAGTATCATAGCCAAGCTCACAAGAAGTATTTTTTCCCCATGTATACAAAGATCCATCCTCTAATACCGCTCCGCTATGCGCAGCTCCCATACTGATCGCAATTACCTTTCCCGGCAATTCCACTCTGGTCGGATAATCAAAATAACCTTTTACTGTCTGATATCCAAGCTGTCCATGCTCATTATTTCCCCATGTATACAAATCACCGTTTTCGGTTACAGCCCCACCATGCATCTTGCCAAAATCTGCAAAGCTGATCTTTGACAGTCCTATCTTTTCCGGTACATAAATGAATTTATCCGTTGTTCCGATTCCAAGCTGTCCAAACGTGTTCATTCCCCATGTATACAAGTAACCATCCTGCGAGAGAACACCACTATACGTTTCTCCCAAAACAATACTTTTCGCTTTCAATGCAGATGAAGTGATCACCTCATCTGGCAGGATGCCTTCTACCGGAAAAGCGCCCATTCGAATCCTCATGCTTTGCGCCTGATCGTTTACTTTTACTGTAATCGTTTTTAACCCGCCGTCCGGCGTATTTATATTCACTTCATAGCTTCCACCCGGCAAATACTCTGAGACACGTCCGTTCTTATCCGTCCGCAGCACAATTGCTTCTGCTGTTTCCATAGAAATTGCCTGTACCTGTGCATTCTCTATTCTGCTCCCATCTGCATCCACTACCATAAACGTCGTACGGTATTTTTGTCTCGGACATGGCTGTGTGTCAGATTTGTCTCCGTTGGAAGAATGATAAAACAATCCATTTAACACCTCATAGCTGTTTTGCCAGGCATCATTGATCCCTGTACTGCGCGTTTGCGCCTGATAGTCTGCCTCTATTTTAGAATATGACTCTCCATGCAGGCAGGATTCACAATCATGCCGAACAGACACGGATTCTTCCTGATATGTCAGCCGTCCGCAGACTTTTGTGGTAACAGCTGCTTTCATGGACAATAATGTATCCGCTGCATCCAAAAGCTCCATGTTTGTAAAATCAGCTGCCAGTTCCATGCTTACATTTCCTTCCTTTGCCATTGAGGCCCGAAGGGAAGGCACGTTTGTCAAATTATGTATCCCCAGGCCATTTTGTACAGAACATCCGATAGTTCCTGACCATTCTGCCTCAAGCTCCGCAGCATTGTCCGCAGATACTTTGACAGAAAGACTTGTTCCCTGCGGAAAAGATGCCATCTGAGGAAGTGAAAAAACTGTTTCACCCGGTTCAGACACTTTCAGCCCGCTCACTTTCGCAGTATAGTCCAGTCTGATTTCTGCGTATCGATATACTTTAGATTCATATATGTTTACAGAAGGATGCACTTCCAAATGCAGGTTTGCGGACACGCCCTCACGTTCCAGCGGACAATCGACCACATCATCTGACAATCTCGGCGGCTGTACTTTGTTCATTCCTTTTGTATAAACAGGAGACTCATAAGCGCTGCACAGCGGGCGCAGCGTGTCTTTCTCCAGCAGCATTCCCCTCAAATAAAAGTATTTTGGTATCTTCTGTCCTCCCGCAGAATCTATTTCGAGCAACGCTTCTTTTTGCTGCGCTGACACCTCTGTCCTGCCGAACGTCAGCATTTGTGTTCCTTCTTCATTATAAACAGCAACAATAAGTATAGCATCCACCACCGATTCGAAAGTAACTTTCGCGTTATTTCCCTGAACTTCCATTGAAAACACGTTGCAGCCTGCACTTCCTTCTTTTTCAGTACCAATGGATCGGCTCCGTATCGGAGCTGCATTCGCCGACAATGCATCTGCCGCACTCATGCAGCATGGCTCTGCCAGTATCAGTAGCATTGCAAGTAATCCTGCCAATATCCGTTTCATAAAATCTCCTTTCTCTTTCGTGCAGATATAAAACCCGTATAATTTATCAAAATCATTATCCATGCCAATCCATATTGTGACATGCACGTATCATATTTAGATTATACACTTTTTTATTATAACATCAATAGATTTTTGTGCATTTTCACAACTACATTTTCATTTGCAAAAGAAAGTATAGGAATCTTTCACATAAAACGCCCAAAAAGCCAAAATGTCCGGTACAGCATCGTTAAATCTGCCATGCTGTACCAGACATACTATGCGGGCAACGCATCGAATCACGTATCTGTTGCTGCCCTGTTTTTCTGACTATTTCCTGATAAAATTGCCTGTCACTGTTACTTTCCGGCTATAGATCACCATCCCCTTGTTTCACTGCCATAATTATACATCCCTTTTGCAATGAGATAATACGTCTCTGTCCAATGTGGATGCTCCATGCCGCTTAAGTAAGTTACTACAAATGCATTTCTTGCGTTCACATATTTACTTGCGGCTTCATATACTGTTTCGTTTGCTAACCAGTCCGCCAATGTCTGCATAAAATATGCTGGCGTCTGATAGCATACTTCGTAGTATATTCGGTTTCCATATGCATCTCTTCCTGAAGCTGCCGTAAAATCTCCCAGCTGCTGCAGCATTGGCCGTAATGACATCATCTTGTCGTTCGCTGCCTGCAATGCTTCTTCTTCAGTCTCGTAATTGCCTCTTCCATATACAATCGTATTATAATCATGCGTGAAATGATATAAATCCTCACGGCTGTCTGCAACGGATTCAAACCTTTTCAGCAGCCAGTCAATTTTTTCACTGCTTTCATAATCCAGTCCGGTAAAATCTTTAAACGCATTTCCTTTAAAAGAACTGCCTGTCTCAAACAGCGTCGTGTCGCCGGAACACTTGGACACACTCACTTTTTTATCATTTCCATATCTGCCAAATCCCCATTTTCCTTCCAGCGGAAGTCCCGGAAATGCGTCATCTTCATTGATAATGTTGAAAATAGATGCATAAGTCTTTGCAGACGTTGTTGTAGCCGGTGCGCCAAACGTATAAGTTACTGTAGATGCTCCTGCTTCTTCCAGATTTGCTCCGACAATATTGGCAATTGCCGCACCGCGTGAGTGTCCTGTTACCCAGTACATTTTTTGTGCATCTCCACGGATGCCTGATGTTTCTGACACATATTGGTCAATTGCCTGCATTACCCGATTTGCCGTAACATCAAAGCCTTTGTGGTTTTCTTTGTTGGTCCATTCCGGATGTTCTCCTGTCAGTCCGTAATATTCTTCGGTATCTGCTCCTATGTCAAAGTAGCTGGTCCATTCTTCTAACGATCCGTTCATGCCGCGTATAGCAGTCAGTATGATCTCTTTTTTCTCTCCGTTATATTCTACAAAATGATGCCCAACCGCTATTTCAGTACGGTCATTATCCGTGAACCCAACCTCAAAGACTTTTGCATCCTGCATTCCAAGCGCCTGAAACAGTTCTTCAGGTTTATGCCGTTTTGTAAGCAGATCGTCGACATACACCTGCACATCACTGTCATTGTCGACATCTGATCTGTTTTCATAAATATCGGCTGCAAACAGGGAAGACAACACACTTAAATCCTCATTATATTTTGTAACATCCTCAAAGAACCACCGGTAATCGATATTAAATGCTAGGATGCCTTTATCAGCTGCATACTGCAGTTCGCCCTCTTTATTATACTGCTCCATTCTTCCGGTAAAGCTGTGCTTTTTCGGCTCCGGATCCGTATCATCCGGCAGACCGTCAAAATCCGTATCTGCAATAATTGGATTGCTGTTATACTGATACGCCGCTACGGCTCCGTAATTTGTATTAATAATTGTCCCTTTGCTCATAATACGGATAATCTTATCCAGATCCACATACTCTTCCGGCTCTATCGTTGCAAGCTCAACAACATCCGGCGCTCCGTCGCCATCTGTATCCACTGTGCTTCCAATATATGGCTTTTCATCAAGCCTTACCGGAACAGGAACCGGTCCCCGCAAATAAATCCAATGCCCGTCGCCAACGATATTACTGCCGATTTTATCTGCGATCGACATAATTTCCGTATGGAAATCACTGTTGTTGATATCACAAAAGATTCCATCTGTTTTATCATACAAATCTCTGTATGTTTCTTTCTCAACTGCAGCTGATACAACCGAACAGCTTACTCCTTCATTTTTCAGCAATTCAATTTCTGAAGACATAGACGGAATGCCATATCGATTCTCATTCTTGTAAGCTGCGTCTGTGACGAGAATAAATATTTTTCCGGCAGAGGCGCGCATGTCCAATAATCTTGCTGTTTCAAGCGCATCTACCGCGCTTTCGTCCGCATCGCCGCCCCCGCTTGAACCAAGAGTTGCAATCGCAGATTTATATTCTTCCGTATCATAAAACCAACTGGAAGATCCGTTGCCGCTTTTATGAACAATTGTGCTTCCCATACCATCCGCTTCAATATCTCTGTACTCTACAAGCGCAAGATTTGCCGAAACTCCTTTTGCTTTTAATGCGTCTGTAAACGCTATCAGATTATTTCTTACATTTTCAATGTATGGAGTCATGGAACCCGTTGTATCGATAATAAATACAATATCTGCCTGCGCCTGAACTCCCGGCATCGTAATTGCTTTTTGCGTATATGCTGATGCAGGCACAGCGTTGTACGCCTGCGGTGTTATGACATAAGCTGCCGGCGTTACCGTATCCTCTGATGCGACTGAAATACCTGTGTCATATCCGTTTGACGCATCGTTCCCTGTCTGATAGTTCGGTGAATCGTAATTCGACTGTTCCGGCAGTTCTTCCTCTTCCTCTGCACATGCGTATGGCATCACATCCTGCAAAGCGTAGACATCTGAAACCTGCGGCATCTTAAGACCCAGATCTGCAAACAAGGCGCTGACATCCAAAACAAAATAAGTGCCGTCTCCATCAACGGCAGCGGAAACCGTATTTGTCTCTGCATCAAAATCTGTCTCAAAATAATCCGTTGTCCCGTCTTCGTTATATCTGCAAATTAAATTTGTTGAATATGTATTTGCACCGTCATCCACGGATAAAAGAGCCGGAGCGCTGGTTGTCAGGCGGAAAGATAACCTGGCATTTTCCAGATCATCACCGGAAATATCTATGGCGTCGCCAATCAAAGACCTGCTGTCGCCAAACTCTGTAGATTCTGACCGTTCAATGACAACTTTACGATTGATATTCCCGCTCATTTCCGCTTTTAAAGAAGGAATCGCGGCATTGTCGCTCTCCAGCAGCTCTTTTGCAATATTTGCTTTACTGATCTCCTGTGTAAACGTTCTTTCCGCATCAGGCGTTTTATCATCTGTCATTTTTTTCAGCGGATTTAAACCAAGACGTATTTCATCGCCATCCAACAGACCATCGCCGTCCGTGTCCGGATTGCATGGATCTGTTTTATAAACATCCAGTTCTTCCCGGTCAGATAAGCCGTCTAAGTCTGTATCCGGACGATTGACTGCTGTCCCAAGCTGTACTTCTCTGATATTAGACAATCCGTCGCCGTCAAAATCTTCGTCCGCATCGCTGACTCCGTTACCATCGGTATCTGTGAGTGTAGGATCTGTACAGGACAAATAAATCTCTACATAATCGCTCAGTCCATCTCCATCCGTATCATCTTTCAGATCTGACGTCTGAAACAGCTTTTCAACCCAGGACTCAACGCCATCATCATCAATATCTGTAATATTTTTCGTCCACTTTGCATATAAAGTCAAGTCAGCCGTCACAGCCTTACGAAAATCATAAGCAGCTGTCAGCTCTTTATCACCGTACCATCCCGCAAATACATAACCCTCTTTTACAGGATTTTTTGGTTCTTCAACAGTTTTTCCATGTTCAATTGTCTGGCTCTTAACCGCACTGCCGCCGTTTGTTACAAATTTCACCTGATATTTGACCGGTTTTTGTACGGTTCCTTCGTTTTCGCTGCCGTTATTCCCGGAGCCGCTGCTGTTACCGGAACCACTGCTGCTACCGGAACCGTTACTGCCGGATCCCGTGTAATTTATTAACGGATAATATATTTGCCACTTTGCATAAATCGTTATATTTTTTGTAACAGCCAATGAAAAATCATATTTTTCCCTTAATGTTCCATCCGTATACCATCCGCTGAATCTATATCCGTTTCTTACCGGATTTTCCGGTTTTTGTACGGTTTTTCCACTCTCTACGCTCTGGGATGCAATCTCATTGCCCCCATTCGTTTCAAAGCTTACCTCGAAATACTCCGGTTTCTGTTCCGGCTGCGGCGTTTCCTGTTCCGGCTTAGGAGTCGCCTGCGTACCGTTTGGATCATCAGATTCTTCCGTTACAACTGCATCATATACTAACTTGTATGTCTTTTTATACGCTGTTACTTTTGCAGTTATTTTAGCCTTTCCTGCCGCAACGCCTGTTAATTTTCCTTTTTTAGATACAATCGCCGCTTTCTTATTGTTTGACGACCATACGATTGTCGCTTTTTTTGGTTTGTTCTTCATTTTAAGCGTCACACTCTTACCGGCTTTTACCGTAATGTTTTTGCGAGACACTGCAGGCCGTTTTACAGTTGTCTTACATGTGAGCTTCGATTTCTGTCCATTCTTTTTGACAGTAACAATAATTTTTGTACTTCCGGCCGCTTTTCCTGTTATTTTTCCGTTTCGGGAAACAGAAGCAACCGCCGGTTTACGAGATTGAAAAGTGATATTTGCTTCTGATGCATTTTTCACTTTTAGCTTCGCTGTTTCACCAATAGAAATACTTACCGATTTTTTTGATAAGATCGGCTTTACAGCTGCACCCGTGGGTATTGCAGTAGTCGGAATCATTGTAACTACAAAAGCAATTACAAGCATTATCACTACTGCGTGTTGTAGCAATTTCTTCATACTTTTGATCCTCCTATATTTGATGTTGGCTTAACCGTGTAATATAATATCAAAAAAATTTATGCTTGTCAATCTTATTTTCAGCAAATGTACCAAAAAAAATTTTGTACTAATATCTAAAGCATCTACAATAAAGGCATTCTAAAAACTATATCGCCGTTGTATTGTGAGTATTGTACAACTTTAAAATAAATATGAAATCAGAAAGAACAGAAATCATCCGGTTACAAAAATAAAAATAAAGTCATCTAATTGATATATTAAACAATATTCTGATATGATTTCCACCAAAAATGTTATATACTGCAAGCATCAGCCAATTACAATAATATTTTAAAACAGGAGGAATTATTTATGAGAAAAACATGGAAAACAATTATTTTTTCACTGGCAATCGCAGTAAATGCTTTATGGGGCTGCAAACTGGATGTCTCTGCTGCAACCTTATTTCCAGGCGACTATTTTGGTATCGGATTTGACTGGGACGAAACCGATAAGATGGAAAAGTCAGACGGCTGGTCAAATGGAGGAATGTTTGATTGTACATGGAGTGCAAATAACGTAAACTTTTCAGACGGCAAAATGCATCTGTCCATTCATAAGGATGGAACAGGCGGATATACAGGCGGAGAATACCGCACGCGGCAGGCATTTGGTTACGGCATGTATAATGTAAGCATGAAACCAATCAAAAACGTTGGTGTAGTGACCTCTTTCTTTACATACACCGGACCTTCTGACGGAACTGTCTGGGATGAAATTGATATTGAGTTTCTTGGAAAAGATACCACAAAGGTACAGTTTAACTATTATACAAATGGTGTAGGAGAGCATGAATTCTTATATGATCTTGGCTTTGACGCATCACAAAGCTACCACCAGTATGGTTTTTACTGGGATCAAAACAGCATTACATGGTATGTAGACAAAAAACCTGTTTATACCGCTACAAAAGATATTCCAAAAACTCCGGGAAGAATCATGATGAACGTATGGCCGGGAAAAAATGTCGACGAATGGCTGGGCCGTTACAATGGCGTTACCCCTCTTACCGGAAGTTATGACTGGATTTCTTATACAAAGACAAACTGATGAAAAAATGCTGGTAAATCTCTCTTCTTTTATGTATAATATACAAAAAAAGCAAAATCAGGAGGGATTTTATGGCACTGAAACTTACAAATGATTTTAAAGGCGTTCTTTTTGCACCAAGAAAGAATGAAATTAAGCCCGGAAGCGGCGTACTGTATCCAAGGGTGATCGAGCTGCACTATTCAAAGGAAAACAATGGTACGCTGCTGGCTGCTTTTGAGTATTATGCCGACAAAGAACCAGCTGTAATTCCAATATTCAAAAGCACAGACGGCGGCAAGACCTGGGAGCGCCTCAGTGATGTAGAAGATACGAAAAATAACTGGGGTATGCGTTTTCAGCCCGTTTTATTTGAATTGCCAAAGCAATGCGGGGATCTGCCTGCCGGAACCATTTTATTCGCCGGCAACTCCATTCCGCTGCAGGCATTTGAAAAAGATAATCCACCGGATTTTGTCGGAACGCAGCTCCAGCTCTATATAAGCCGCGATAGCGGAAAGACCTGGGAATACCGCTCAACCTTTGCATATGGCGGCGTTCCGGTAGAATACAACTGGGATTGTCTTGGGCCGGTCTGGGAACCTTTTATTTATCTGAATGCTTACGGTGATATTACTGTCGTATATTCTGATGAAAAACCGCACACAGAGCGTATTCTGAACCAATGTCTGGCTGTTACCTCTTCTTCGGACGGCGGAAAAACATGGAGCGATTCCAGGCTTGTTGTGGCAATCCCGGACGGAAACAGACGGCCGGGTATGGCAATCGTTACAAAGCTTCCAAACGGAAAATACTTTATGTGTTATGAGATCGTAAATGATCCTGACGAAGGCATCCATTTTAAAATCTCCGAGGATGGTCTGGATTTTGGTGATCCTGCTTTATACGGAACAAGAGCAGAAACCGCAGATGGAAAATACGTCGGAAGCATGCCTTACTGTGTCTGGACCAAACATGGCGGGCCAAACGGTACAATTATTTTAAGCGGCAAACGCGACAACGGATGGCTGGGCCTGCGCGATCCGGGCAAATTCCTCGTAAATTACAATCTTGGAGAGGGCCCCTGGGAACAGGTTGACATGCTTGTTTCTTATGATTCCAGAATCCATCAGGCAGGTTGGAGCATGGGAATGGCTGTCATTGAAAATGACTCCAAGCTCATTCAGCTCGCACCGACCCAAATGGATCCGACACTTTTACAGATATCCTATGGCATTGCAAAAATAGAAACAGTGGAAGGCTAAAAATAAGAACAGGGTCAGAATACCGTTAACATCATTGAAATAACATATATTAGAAAACAAAAACGTGAAACATAAAAAATGTATGTTTCACGTTTTTATTAGCATTTGTTATTCATTTCGAAACAGTTCAGATTACCCATGGAATTGTTACTTCTTTTCACAGTTCCTTATTTGCTTTTAAACTGTTTTGCTTAAAAAGATAGCCATCCGATTCTGGCCGCCTGCCGTCATATACTCGAACGCATCAAGCGCATCTGTCTGTTCTGTTTCCTTCTGCTGATAGGTATTCACACGACCCTGAGCATCCTTTACTTTCATCGTCAGAATCTTTGCCGGTTCTTTTGGCTGCTCCTGTACCTGCCGGTTCTCCACCAACCCGGCAGTCTGCTCACCGCTTCCCTGACTCTGAGCGTCCGTCGGCTTTGCTTCCACCTCTTCTCCGGTCAGCTTTTCATAGATCACTCTTGTAAACAGCTGCAAAAATTCCAGATAATCATCATAATCAAAATATTGGTTCATCATTTTTTGGAGCGTATTGTCTGAAGCGCCTGCTGCCTGCGCAGACGACCAGACAGAAGACGTGCCCGTTCCCACTGTGGAACCGGCTGTCCCGGAGCTGTCCGGTATCGTAACGCCTTCTTCCAGATACCTTAATACTTTTACCACATAGTTTTGCGTTTCCTGAAACGGCGGGATACCGCCGTATTTATCTACATTTCCGCTTCCTGCATTATAAGCCGCAACTGCATAAGACAGATTTCCATTATATTTTTCCAATAAGCGGCTGATATACTGTGCGCCGCCCATAATATTTTGTTCCGGATTGTAAGCATCTGTAACGCCAAGGGAGGCTGCCGTTGCAGGCATTAACTGCATAATTCCCATTGCGCCGCAATGAGAGGTTGCATCTGCACGAAAATTTGATTCCGCTTTTGCCATCGCTTTCAGCAAATCTTTAGATACATGATAAGTGTCCGAAGCTTTCTGAAAAATCTGCTCCAGATAATTTCCATAACCCTGCGATGTCTGATTCAT
>CAJUBQ010000119.1 GCA_910584595.1 uncultured Eubacterium sp. | reverse complement strand
CCTGCCTGCTGATGCCCTCCTCCTGTGCGATCTCCCCTAAAGACAGATCGTTGAAAACAAAATCTTCATAAATTCTGCGCTGGCGTTCTTTCAGCAGTTCGCCGTAAAAATCATATAAATATGCCTGTTCTAATTTCTGATCCATGAAATCCACCCCGTTTTTGTCTGGCAGCAGAAGCTTGCTGCTTTGTTATATTAGAATGAATTTTCAAAATTATTGAAACCAAAATTATTGAAACCTTGAGTATCGTACCATAAGATGTATAAGGTGTCAAGCTTTTTTATTAACAGAACAAATGTTTTATTGAATTTTCTTGCAGAATAAGATATGCTTAAAAAACAGAGTATTGAACGATAATAAAAATAATCATTAAAACCATTGTAAAAAAATCTAAAAGGAGACAACAAATAATGCATGACCAAAACTCCACTGATACAGAACCATACATGATAAACGCATGGACGATGCATATTAAGGAATTTGGAAAAATAAAAGAAGCGGCTATCCGGCCTGCACCGTTTACTTTACTGATTGGAGACAATAACAGCGGGAAAAGCTACATGATGACCTTGCTTTATGGCCTCCTGACGCTTAATTTTTCCGATGATTGCTATAACTTCCGTACAGATTCAGCTGCTTATCAAAACTGTCTGCAGATCTCCGAACACATTTGTGAAAACTGCAGACTGCACTCCAAGGCAAACTACACCTTGCAAAATAATGATTTGCAGTTATTCCAGCAGTTATTAAATGAATTTCTAGCTGAAAACAAAAAAATTTTCTTAAATAAGCTTTTTAACCATGAGATGGATATCGGAGAATTACGCATAGAATTCCCATCGAACACTGAACTTTGTTTTGAATTTACTATCAAACCTAGTTCTTCCAATGGAAAAATATATATAATCAAAAGCGATAAATTCTACCGTTCTTTTACAAATACAGACAGAAAACCTGACTGTAAATTAGCATGGAACCAATTAGCTGTGCTATTAGAAGTCATGATGCGCCACAACTTTAACAATCCAATTTATTTTCCGACTACAAGAACAGGTTTTCTTCTCACCTATAAAGATTTAATACGAAGCGCTTTACAGCAACGGTTTTCTATGGATAAAGCAGCAAAAAATCTGTTGACGAAACCAGCTGCAGATTTTCTTTCTATACTGAGCGGCCTGCAGGCAGATATGACGTTTCCAAAAGATCTTAAGATGATCCGATTTATTGAAGAACACATCATATCTGGTCATATTCAGACATCCGACTCTTTAATGCCTGATTTTGAATATCTGCCGGATAAAACACAAAAACGCCTTCCTATGTATGTTTCGTCCGCTGTCGTCACTGAAACCGCGCCTTTACTGCTCATTTTAAAAGACTACCCGTTTTTTGGCTCACTTATGATAGAAGAACCGGAAATCTCCCTGCATCCCCAGCTGCAATGGGAAATGGCACGACTGCTGATCCGGCTGACAAACTCCCGCATTCCGGTTGTCATCACAACACATAGTGATATTATACTCCAACATGTAAACAACATGATTAAAGCTTATGAAATGCAAAGAAAAGACCGCTTTTTTAAAGAAACCGGATACGAAAAAGAGGATCTTTTATCCAGAGAATTGACAGCTGTTTATCAATTTGATATAACTAAAGACAATCACACATGCATCACCAGACTGCCTTGCGGGGATTTTGGTTTTGAAGCAATGACTTTCTACCAGACACTCAAAAAACTGAATGAACAGATTGATCTGATCGAAGACGAAAAGGAGTGTTAACGTGTTTTGCAAAGATGTACAAAAAAGACTGGAACTGCTGAATAACAGTCTCATTACTATTTCCAGAGAACAGATACATTTAACGGAAAAAAAGAAAGAAGGAACTGCTGACCTGCGGTTACAGCTGTATCATCCATGCATTTTGTTCCATGATCTGGAAAAAAGAAAATTACAATTTTTTAAAAATCAGAAATGCTCGGATTATGTAATGTTTGAATACGAACAAGATCAAAATCAATGGCTGGTACACATTTTTGAGTTGAAACGCTCTGTTGGCGAAAGCGAATGGACACATTTAATTAGAAATCGCTTTGCGATGGGCCGGATACCTGGAAACCACTGCATTTTTATACGGTCAGCACAGTAAATGTGCAGACCTACCTGAATTGATACGAACATCCAACTGCTTTAAATATCTCTTTAAAAAATATCTTTCTTAAAAACAAGAACAGCCAAAGTCTTAAAATGACTCTGACTGTTCTCGTTTCGTTATGTACATCCGTTACGCCATTTAAGATTCCTGATATTTCGCATCTTCTTCCAAAAATGCAATCAGCTTTTGCGCATCCTGGTCGTTTTTCGCAACCAACTCCATCTGCGGAACATCTCCATTGGCAAACATGCGTGTCATTGACAAATACTGGCTTAACTTGGATTTCATGTTCAAGCAGTCACCTTCTCCGGTAACAAGCTCCACATTCATCGTACAGCTGTCAATCACTTCAAATAACTTGTTTACCTGATTTACTCTTTCTACTTTAATATTCATTTCCAAGTTTCCTTTCTCTGTTAAATTTACAAATTTGTACGTACCAGCTTCGGCTGATATCCCTGTAATTCCAGTGCATCCATAATCTGCTTTTTATGCTCTGTACCAAAACTTTCCATCGTAATCCGAAGCTCTACGGCCGCGTTGCGGTTCGTCGACACAAACTGGTTATGCTCCAGCTTAATGACATTGCCCTGTTCCTTTGCAATCGTATCCGCCACCTTGCATAACTCGCCCGGTTTATCCGGCAGCAATACGGACACGGTAAAAATACGGTCGCGGAAAATCAATCCCTGCTGAACGACAGAACTCATTGTAATGACGTCCATATTTCCGCCGCTTAATATTGATACAACCCTCTTGCCTTTCACATCCAGATGCTTTAACGCCGCAACGGTCAAAAGCCCTGAATTTTCCACTATAATCTTATGATTTTCTACCATATCCAAAAAAGCAACGACAAGCTCGTCATCCGAAACGGTAAGTATCCCGTCCAGATTTTTTTGGATGTATGGGAAAATATTTTTTCCGGGCGTCTTTACTGCCGTACCGTCCGCAATTGTATTCACCGCCGGCATCGTAACTACTTTTCCTGCCTCAAACGAAGCCTGCATACAATTTGCTCCCGCAGGTTCCACTCCAATCACTTTGATTTTCGGATTTAAAAGCTTTGCAAGCGCCGATACACCCGTAGCAAGCCCGCCGCCGCCGATCGGCACAAGAATATATTCCACAAGGGGCAGTTCTTTAAAAATTTCCATCGCGATTGTGCCCTGTCCGGTTGCAACTGCAAGATCATCAAACGGATGCACAAAGGTATATCCATGCTCCTGCGCCAGCTGATAGGCATGTTCGCAGGCTTCATCATAAACATCTCCATAAAGTACGACTTTTGCGCCATAATTTTTCGTCCGGTTTACTTTAATTAACGGTGTTGTCGTTGGCATCACAATCGTAGCTTTGACGCCATAACATTTGGCAGCATAAGCGACTCCCTGAGCATGGTTGCCCGCAGATGCGGTAATTAATCCTTTTTCACGCTCTTCTTCCGACAAGGTGCTGATTTTATAATATGCCCCGCGCAGCTTATAAGCGCCTGTATACTGCATATTTTCCGGTTTCAGCCAGACTTTGTTTCCGGTCTGGGCGCTTAAATAATCACTATAAATGAGTTTGGTTTCCTGGATGACCTCTTTTACTTTTTCACTTGCTTCCTCAAATTTATCTAATGTCAGCATTCGATCGAATCTCCTTTTCAAGTTCGTATATATCAGACTTATTTTCGCACTTTCCGAACAAATAGTCAATTGTTTTACGCCAGCTAAATTTAGTTTTCCTGTTACATCATGAAATTATCCGATCAAACACTGTTTTCCTTCAAATGCAAAGCCATATTTTCGGATGTTTTCCGGCGGGATTCCATCGGAAATAAGCTCTGCTTCATAATTCTTTTCATTGATTTGAGCAAGCGCATTTGCAACAGTGTCTTCCAGACATGCTTCCTCATCCGGTTCCAATACTTTAAATTCAAAAATAAATGCTTTTCCATTTTTTGTATCAAACGGCTCAATGAGTACATCATATCTGCCATATCCACTCTCACGGTTTGACTTTACTTTATATCGGTCTGACAGATCAACTACCATTCCCAGCACAAATCCATGATAGAACCGTTCCGGCTGCGCAGACTGCGACGGCTTTTTTCCGCTGTCAAAAACGCTGAATGTCTGCAAGGCTACTTTATTCATAAAGGTATTCATCTTTTTTACATTATCACTTAACAGCGCCTTGATAAATTCATTGTATACTTCCGCGGAATTGCGAAACCAGCCGCGTACCATTTTTGCAAACATCCTGCGTACTTCAAAATTGGTCAGCGCCAGTTCGTAATAATCTTCTCCCAGACCATCTTTTCTGCAGCTGTCGTCAATCGAGACTGCTTTCAGATATCCGGCAGAAAGAAGCAGGCTCCATACTGCATTTTCACCTTCTTCCAGCTGGTCATACACGATCTGTTCCTCAATCGCAACTTTGATATGCTGTCCATCAAGCAGCATCTCAAATCTGCGCTTTAACTGTGCGCTTCCCTCACGTATCAGCCTGTTGACCAGCCCATTTGAACTTGTGTCCGCCCAATAGGTTCTGTATTTTGCATCGTTGGACAAAAAAGAAGCAATCGACCACGGATTATAAATATCTGTCCTGCTGCCAAAGATAAAACCGTTATACCAGTTTTTAACATCCTGCTTTTGCGCGCCATATCCAAGACGATCCAATGCCTGAAAGACTTCCTGTTCGGTAAATCCAAAAAAATCTGCATACTTTCCGCAGGTAACGGTTACAACTTCCAGATTATTCAGATCCGAAAACACAGATTCTTTGGATATTCTTGTAATGCCTGTAACCAACCCTCTATACAAATGTCTGTTTGTTTTTAAAGCGGCATTTAAAAAACTTCTGAAAAAACCGACGGCCTCACTCCAATAACCGGACAGCCACGCTTCCTGCATCGGCGTATCATACTCATCCAGCAAAATAATAACATCTTTTTCATAATAGCGGCTTAAAAAACCGGTCAGCGTATTCAAAGCATCCAGCGCAGTAGAATCATCCATCCCCGGTTTGACGCTACAAAAGTATGCTTTCTCATTCTCACTGAACCTGTCACTGCAAAGTAAGTACCTGTGCTGTTCGAACAGGTCATAAATAATCTTTTTCACGCAGTCTTTCATTTCTTCATAGTTCACCGCTTTTACTTTGGCGAAGCTGAAAAAAAGAACCGGATAGCTGCCCTGATACTGCCGAAAGCTCTCTTCTTTCCATATGGAAAGCCCTTCAAACAAATCGCTCCTGCCTGCGTACTGATTCGAAAAAAAACATTCTGTCATACTTAGATTCAACGTTTTTCCAAACCTGCGCGGACGTGTAATTAATGTAACATCTGCACCTTTTTCCCACCATTCTTTCAAAAATTCCGTCTTATCTATATAAAAAGAATTTCGATGACGTATTTTTTCAAAGCTTTGTACACCAAGATCTATAAGGATGCCATCCTTCATATGCAACCTCCGCTGCTACAGCAAATTTTGCTCCTCAGACTCATCCGGCTTATGGAACAATGCGTTTACAAACTGCTCTGAATCAAACTTCTGCAGATCTTCGATGGACTCTCCAACTCCGATATATTTGACCGGAATCCCAAGCTCAGACTGAATTGCAACTGCAATCCCACCTTTCGCCGTACCGTCCATTTTTGTCAGTACAATTCCTGTAATATCCGCAACTTCTGAAAATTGTTTTGCCTGATTGAGCGCGTTTTGCCCGGTCGTCGCATCAAGTACGACAAGCGTCTCCCGGTACGCCTGGTCAAATTCCCGTTCCAAAATCCGATTGATCTTTTTTAACTCTTCCATCAGATTCTTTTTATTGTGTAGTCTTCCTGCCGTATCACATAACAAAATATCTGCATTTCTCGCTTTTGCCGCCGCTACCGCATCGTATACGACAGAAGCCGGATCTGCACCTTCCTGTCCGCCGATCATCTCAACGCCTGCGCGGTTTGCCCACTCTGCCAGCTGTCCGCCTGCTGCTGCGCGGAACGTATCTGCTGCGCCAATCACCACCTTTTTCCCCTGAGCTTTAAACTTTCCTGCCAGTTTGCCGACTGTCGTAGTCTTTCCAACTCCGTTAACGCCAATTACAAGAACTACGGCTCGTTCCTCTTCAAACCGGTAAGCCGTTTCTCCTACTTCCATCTGTTCTTTAATACTGCTGATTAAAAGTTCCTTGCATGCTGCAGGGTCTTTGATATGCTGTTCTTTTACTTTTTGCCTGAGATTTTCAATAATCGCTTCGGTTGCTTTTACGCCGAGATCTCCCATAACAAGAATTTCTTCTATTTCTTCGTAAAATTCATCATCTATTTTGGAAAATCCACTGAAAACCGCATCAATGCCTGCAGCAATATTGTCTCTTGTTTTCGTCAGTCCTTCTACCAGACGTTTAAAAAAACCTTTTTTTTCTCCCATTCTATGCCTCCTTAATTCAAATCATTCTCGATCAGGCTGACAGACACCAGTGTAGATACCCCTTTTTCCTGCATTGTGATTCCGTACAATCGGTCTGCAGCCGCCATTGTCCCTCGTCTGTGCGTAATGACAATAAACTGTGTGTTTTTTGTCAGTTTATGTAAATATTTGGCAAACCGGTTGACATTACTGTCGTCTAACGCCGCTTCAATCTCATCCAGCAGACAAAATGGAGAAGGCTTTAGGTTCTGGATCGCAAACAGCAGCGCTATCGCTGTCAGCGCTTTTTCCCCGCCGGACAACTGCATCATATTCTGCAGCTTTTTGCCTGGCGGATGTGCAATAATACGGATGCCGCATTCTAATATTTCTTCATCTTCCATCAGCTCCAGGGTTCCTTTTCCGCCGCCAAACAGCTGTTTAAACGCTTTATCAAATTCCTGCTGGATTTCAGCGAACTTTTCTGCAAACTGTTTGCGCATTCCGGTATCCAGTTCTTCGATAATGCCAAGCAGCGTCTGTTCTGCCTGAATCAGATCATCGTGCTGCGTTTTTAAAAACTCATACCGCTCGGATACTTCCCGATATTCCTCGATGGCATTCACATTCACATCTCCGAGCCTGCGGATTTCGTCTTTTGTCTGTTTAATCAGATTTTTTGTTTTAGAAGGATCGTCGTACTGCTCATCACGCATCTTCATCGCCTGATGCGGCGTCAGCTCATACTCACTCCACATATAATTCGTCTGAGATTCCTTTGCTTCCTCTAACTTTTCCTTTTGGCTGTTTAAGCGAAAGATTTCTTTGTCCAGCACATTTTGGCGCTCAGATAATTCTTCCCGCTTTGCAAAAAATCCTTTTTGCTGCACAGTCATTGTTTCTTTCTGCTTTAGCTTTTCTTCCAGCTGCTGCTCAAATACGGTATGATCGGCGCCAGACTGTGCGATATCCGTCTTTAATTTTCCGATCTCCTGCTCTTTTTGCATCACATCCGCGTCTGCATGTTCCGCCCCGCTCTCCAGTTGTGACAACTCCTGTGACAATTTTTCCAATTCTGTGTCGATACGCTGGATGTTTTCATGAATGAATCCGGCCTGCTGGCTGAAATTTGCCTCCTCCATCTGAATTTCAGACAAAGTATTTGCGCATTCCTGTTCAGACTTCGTATACTCTTCCAGCATTTCCTGCGCTGTCTGCGTCTCCTCATTGATTTGACGCTCTTTTTCCGACAGTTCCTCCAGCTGTTTTACAACACTGCTTCGGTCTTCCTGCACCTTCTCTTTTTGCTGTTCCAGTTCTTTTGTTTCATTTAAGAGAGCTGCCGCTGCCTTTTCACTTTCATATTTTTGCTCTAATACGCGTTCCAGATTGATTTTTGCTGTATTTTGCTCCAAATATGCCTGCTGGCAGACTGCTTTATTCTCTTCCTGCTCTTTGCGCAGCAAATCCAGCGCAGACTTCATTTCCTGCTGCCGGTCAGTCAGATGGATGCGTTTATCGCTTAACTGTTTTAATTGTGTTTCCATCTCTTCGATTTCTCTCCTGCGGCCCAGCAAGTTGCTGCTGTTGCGGAAAGCGCCGCCCGAAATCGAACCGCCCGGCATCAGATGTTCTCCTTCCAATGTCACAATATTCAGCGAATAGTGAAATTCTCTTGCGAGCTGTACCGCATGGTCAATATGGTCAACGACATAAATACGGCCAAGCAGATAGGCCATCACCCCTTCGTAAACATGCTCTGTCTTTACGAGCGTATTGGCCATTCCGATTACACCATTGCCGTCTAACGCCCGTTCGTTACGGCTGCTGTTTCTTCCATTTACACTCGTAAGCGGCAAAAACGTTGCCCTGCCGTATTTATTTTCTTTTAAAAAACGCACCATTTTTTTGGCTGTTTCTTCATCGTCTGTAACGATATTTTGAATACTGCCGCCAAGGGCTGTTTCAATGGCCGTCTCGTATTTTTTTTCTACCTTTATCAAATCCGCTACAACGCCATGAATGCCCAGTTCTTTTGATTTCTGTTCCATGATGCGGCGGATGCTGTTGCCATAGCCATCATAACGTTCTGAAATATTGCGCAGCGTCTCCAGTCTGGATTGCGTTTTATGAAATTCCGTCGCTGTCTGCTCCAGCTGTATGCGCACTTCCTCTATGACTTTTCTTTTTTCCCGCTGCCTGTCTTCATATTGATGCTGCGCTTCTTGCAGCTGCATAATACGGATTTCCAGTGTTCTTAATGTCTCCTCGTGTTGTGCAATGACAGTTTCCAAATTCGCTTCTTCACTCTTTCTGCGCAGCTTGCGCTGATTTAACTGTGCATTGCGGATATTGACCTGTTCGAGCATCATGTCAAAACGCTGCTGCTGTCCTTTGACCGCTCCTTTGTGATTCAGCAGTTCAATAATTTCATTTTTTCCCTGCTCAATCGTCTCATTGCACGATGCAATACGCGCTCTGACCTCTTCCAAACGCTGTCCGGCGCTTTTCCGGCTGCTTATAATATCCGCCAGCTTTGCATCCAGGTCAGATTTTTGATCTTCATATTCCTGCCTGCTTTTGCGCCGCTCGCTGCTGTCTTTTTCGATCGCTTCTTTTCGGTTCTGATAATGCTCCCTGGACATCTGCACCGTATGGATCTGTTCCAGCAAAACATTTACCTCGCCCTCCAGCTTGCCTTTGCGTACGGCACAATCACTGATTTTATTTCTCGTATCTGTAATCTCCGTTTCTGTCTGCTCCAGTTGCTTTGTCAGGTTCTCATACTCTGCACGTGTCTGCTCAAACTGTTCCTGTGTTTCCTTTAACTGTGCATCGGCAATCTGATATTTTTCCGCCGCCTCTTTGCATTGTATTTCATTGCGTTCCATGTCCAGCAAAAACAGATTCACTTCAAACACTTTTAACTCATCTTTTTTCTTAATATAAATCTTTGCCTTTTCCGCCTGTTTTTCTAATGGCGTTACCTGACGCTCCAGCTCGGTCAGAATATCATGGATACGCACCATATTTTCCCGCTCATGCTCAAGTTTCTTTTGTGTATCGGCTTTTCGCCGTTTAAATTTTACAATTCCGGCCGCTTCATCAAACAGCTCCCGCCGCTCCTCCGGCTTACCGCTTAAGATCCGCTCAATCTGCCCTTGTCCGATAATGGAATAGCCCTCCTTGCCAATACCGGTATCATAAAACAGCTCATACACATCTTTTAGCCTGCATCCGCTCCCATTTAATAAATATTCGCTTTCACCGGAACGATAAACGCGCCTGGCTATCGTAACTTCTTCATATTCTACCGGAAGCACATGGTCTGCGTTATCCAGCGTGATCGCCACATAGGCATAGCTGACCGGCCTGCGGTTCTCTGTTCCTGCAAAAATAACGTCCTGCATACTGGAACCACGCAGCTGCTTGGCGCTCTGCTCTCCTAATACCCATCTTACCGCGTCCGCCACATTGCTTTTGCCGCTCCCGTTTGGCCCTACAATTCCTGTTATCCCGTTATGAAAGTCAAACACGATCTTATTTGCGAAAGACTTAAACCCATGCACTTCTATGCTTTTTAAATACATTCTTTCCTCCGCTGTTATCTCATATCATTCTGTTCCTTAAGCTGCAAAAGCGCCTGATACGCTGCCTCCTGTTCAGCTGCTTTTTTCGTATGGCCGACTCCGGTACTCGTTCTTCGATCTCCAATCCATAGCTCTACCTGAAACACTTTATCATGATCCGGCCCGCTCTCTCCAATCAGCTTATAATTCATAGCTCCCAGATTTTGTCCCTGGACAGTCTCCTGCAGGATAGTCTTGCTATCATAAAAGAGCTGCTTATGCGCAATGTCCGTCAGAATAAATTTCAGAACAAACTCTTTTGCACTAGCAAAACCACCATCCAGATAAATCGCCCCAATCACCGCTTCCAAAGCATCGGATAAAATGGAGCTGCGCTTTCTGCCACCGGTACGGTCTTCTCCTCTGCCAAGCAGCAGATATTCTCCCAGATGCAGTTCTTTCGTACAATATGCCAATGTAGGCTCACAAACAAGGCTCGCCCGCATTTTGGTAAGCTCCCCTTCAGGCAGATCGGGAAAATGATGATACAAATACTCACTGGAAATAATTTCCAGAACCGCATCCCCTAAAAACTCCAGCCTCTCATTATCCGAATGCTTTTTCATCCTCTTTTCATTCGCATAAGAACTATGCGTCAATGCCTGCTGCAAAAGCCCGGTCTGGCGAAATTCATAGCCAATCACTTTTTGAAATTCTAATTGTTTTCTCATTCATCTCTCACTTTCTGTTCTGAAAACTGCAAGGGGTGTTTTAAAACAACTGCCATCGTCTCAAAACACCCTTTTTCCATTAGTTTAATGCATTTTTAATCTGTTCTACGGCATCGCCTACAGTTGCAATCTTTTCAGCTTCTTCATTGGCGATTTCGATATCAAATTCTTCTTCAATGCCCATAATAATCTGGAACACATCCAGAGAATCCGCACCAAGATCATCCACAAAAGTAGTATCCATTGTGATTTCTTCTTCATCCACATTTAATACTTCTGCAATGATTTTTTTGATTTTCTCGAATTCCATGACCACTCTCTCCTCCTTTTATCATTTTCTCTATTTGGAATTCCGTAATTCAGACGTCTGTTCAGCCAAAAGCTGCTGGCTGATTTTTTCATTTATCTTTTGTTTTGAAAAGTTCACGCACTGAATCACGGATTGTCTGACCTCAGACGCTTTTGCGCTTCCATGTGTCTTTACGACTAATCCTTTTAATCCAAGCATCGGCGCACCGCCATACTGTGATGCATCAAAGCCTTTTAACGTTTTTTTCAATGCCGGCTTAAGAAGCAATGCACCGATCTTTGTCCGTAAAGAACTCATCATCGTCCTTTTCACCTGCGACAACAGCATGGAACTCGTCCCTTCGTACAGTTTTAAAATCACATTTCCAACAAACGCTTCACATACAATTACATCTGCCGCTCCAAAAGGAATCTCCCGGGCTTCAATACTGCCGATAAAATTCAGTTCCCTGCACTGTTTTAACAATGGCATCGTTTCTTTTACAAGCGCATTTCCTTTTTCTTCTTCAGCGCCAATATTTACAATTGCCACACGCGGACGCTTCACACCTATGACACGTTCCATATATATGGATCCCATTTTTGCAAACTGCACAAGCTGAGTCGCTCTCGCATCTACATTTGCCCCGCAGTCAATCAGCAGCGCCGCTCCTTTTGCCGTAGGAATCAACGGTGCAAGCGGCGGGCGCTCTACTCCTTTTAACCTGCCGACAATCAACTGTCCGCCTGCCAGTACGGCTCCAGTGCTTCCTGCCGATACAAATGCATCCGCTTCCCCATGTTTTACCATATTTAATCCGACAACAATCGAAGAATCTTTTTTCCCTCGAATAGCCGCAACCGGAGGCTCTGCCATCTCAATTACCTCTTCGGCAAAAACTGTCTTAACTCGGTCTGCATCGTACGAATACTTTTTCAGTTCTGCTTCCAGCGGTTTTTTCTGCCCGGCAAAAACAAGCGTCAGGTTTTTCTGCGTATCCAACGCCTGCAGCGCTCCTTTTACAATTTCACCCGGTGCATAGTCTCCGCCCATCGCATCGACAACTACACTGATATTTTTACCCATAGAGTCCTCCTGTCTCATACACATATGCGTCGTTTGGTTTCAAAGCCGTGTATCCTTTCCATACACTGGTAATAAATCATTTACAATATACTATATGTGCTTCTATAAATCAATACAAAAATTGATTCCCTTATTTCATTCTTAACCGCTTCGATAATCCATGCAACTGTTACTTTCATTCAACCAACGGTGGTTTTTAATATCGCTTACGATTAACTCTTTTTTTTTAATTTTTCAACCGTTTGCAGCGCTTGTTCAATGTCATTCGTCTTGACCGCTACTTCTTCAATTTCCTCCAGTATGGACAGCTGGTCAAATAAATGTCCGTTATATTCCTTCTCGTTTGATGGTATTGGCGGCGCCTCCTTTTTTCCTTTATCTGCTTATTTAATATTGTTTTTGTACTTTTCCATTATAGTAAATATTGCGGCGCATGACAACCAAAAAAACATTTGAACGATTTGCCAGGCAAAAAAGGTTACTGTTCGCGGGGGTGGACAAGTAACAAAGCAACAGTTTAGACAAAGTGGTGCTTTGGGGCCTCCCGGACGCCGGATGAGGGAATCGGCCCTGTCTCATTGTTCCGGTTTCCAGAACGTAAGAATCCCTAAGCATTCTGCATTTAAGTTGTGGCGCCGGACGGACGCGCCGCCTAATTCGCCCTGGCTTAACGCCAGCAGCTAAAGGCGCCGCT